>JAZUEV010000110.1:0-5596 GCA_045640345.1 Treponema sp. | reverse complement strand
TCTGGAACTACATAGAAGTCCTTGTCTTCTGGAAGTCCAAGATTTGCCTTTGCTTCCTTGACTCCTTCTGCACCCAATGGAGCACCGTGGACATCTGCTGTACCCTGCTTTGGAGCACCCTTTCCGATGGTTGACTTAAGGATGATAATTGCAGGCTTGTGACGACCCTTGGCCATTTCAACAAGGTCAGCAATTTCTTTCATATTGTACATAGATCCACGAAGGACTGTCCAGCCATAAGATTCGTAGCGCTTCTGGATATCGTCGGTGAATGTAATATCTGTGCTTCCGTCGATGGAGATTTTGTTTTCATCGTAGAACACAATGAGCTTATCCAACTTGAGGTTTCCTGCCAATGAACAGGCTTCTGAAGATACACCTTCCTCCAAGCATCCTTCACCAACCAATGCGTATGTGTAGTGGTCAACGACAGTTCTTCTAGGTGTATTGAAACGAGCAGCCAACATGGTTTCCGCAATTGCCATACCTACTGCCAAAGCGATTCCCTGTCCCAATGGACCAGATGTTGCTTCAACACCGTCTGTCATTCCAAATTCTGGATGACCTGGACAACGAGATCCAACCTGACGGAAAGACTTTATATCATCCATGGTCACATCATATCCTGCCAAATGGAGGATTGAATAAATCAACATTGAGCCGTGTCCTGCAGAAAGGACAAATCTATCTCTGTCAACCCATTTTGAGTCAACTGGGTTGTGCTTCAAGATTTCACCGTAAAGAACGGCAGCAAGTTCGGCAGCACCTAATGGCAAACCAGGGTGTCCAGAATTTGCCTTCTGGATGGCGTCCATGGAAAGACTTCTAACGGAAAGCGCAACAGCTTCCAATGACTTAGAATCCATAAATTACTCCTCGCAATATTTTTAACAACTCCAAAATCCCTTTGGAATCGATTGAGCCAAAAACAAAAAAAACTCTCACCTTTATGACAAATGGAAATCGCCAAGAATTTCAGTTTCTTGAATCTCTCAACAAAAAATCCTAAAGATTGCCAGATTCTGCCAGTTCCTTGATCTTTTTCACCAAGACATCCGCATCAGGCTTGCTTGAAATAAACTGTCGGAATTCCAGATTGTGGACAAGCTTAGCAAGATTTGACAGGATACACAGATGCAGCTGGGAATTCTTTGTAAGGAGGACAAACAAAACACTTACGCTGATTCCGTCTGGAGCTGACATATCCAAAGCTGTCTTGGGATAGCACACCACCAACTGCTGGTTGCTTTCGTCAAGAAGGATGGGCTTTCTTGGATGGGGGATAGCAAAACCATGTCCCACAGCTGTACTGAGAATCTTTTCCCTCTGAAGCAGTTCCGAAACTAATGTGGCTGAATCGACATCGGAAGGGAGAGTCATTTTCAGGCTAAGATTATGGAACAAATCGTACAGGCTTTCACCTTCCACATCAACAAAGACTCCACCCTTTTTGATAAGATCACACAAAATTTCAATGTTTTCAATACTATCCGAAGACATCTATTCCCCTCCAGCAACTATTGGGCATCTCTAAAACAAATCCTTAGAGACTCCCTATTTTATTTTTTTGGCGTCTATTTTTTTTGTCGCCTTTATTACCTTAAATCTGCTGACCCTTTGTTTTTCCAGGGCAGACTCCAAAGTTTCCCTTATATCCTCGAAGTTCCATTTCATGCCGTCCATGGACATAAGTATGGCGCTGGAATCCTTTTCAATGGAATCCACATCAGTCATTGTATTCAGGATCCTGTAGATATGGCCATAAAGCTGGGTCAAAATCACAAGTTCCTGCTGAGGAAGCTCCCTTACATCCGACGCTGTTGAATCAATCTTGTAGACCAACTCACTTACCACGGAATAAAGTTCAAGGGCATTCTTTCTAACCTCTCCCACCGACCTGTCAGCAAACCAGTTATATCCAGGCTTCATGGAATGATAGAAATCTTCCAGCACCTCTAGTATATAGGATTTTTCGTCTTTATGGAATACATAGTCGTCAGGGTACATCCTTTCCAAAAGTTTTTCCAGGTCGCTGTCCTTTCGATAGAGCATATCATTTACATACTGCTCCAGAACCTCCCTTGGAAGTCCAAATGAAATAGGCTGGTCGGGATTTCTACGGTTTTCAAAGATTGTCGAATTCCAGATGCCCACGGCGGGAACGTCCTGTCCTTTATACCAAAGCCTTGTTTCGACTCCAAAACATTCAAATCCGATTTTCCTGGAATATGTCTCCATGAATTCTTCCACGGAACCACACAAGGGGGTACACAAATCACGGCTGTTTTCAAAAAAAACATTGGCAAGCTGCTCTTCCATTGAACCGCAAGGACCAAAACGTTCAAAACTTTCCATAAGGTATTTCTCAAGATTCTCATACCACAAAAGTTTGGCGCTTCCGTCGATACCTCTGTTGAACTTATTCTGTCCATCCCTAAGGACCATAAGCTGGATGATTCCCTTGTCCCAGTTGGCAACTGAACATACGACCCTGTCACCCAGCTGCATTCCATATTCCTCAACAAGAACCGACATATCTATGCCTGTAATTGAAACCCTGTTCGGAAGTTCAAATTCACGGACAACCATATCCAGATTGGCATTGGCAGGATCGGAAGCGATATATTGAGGGGCATACTCTTCTCCATACATCTGGAAAAAAGTAATGGCCAGGTCGCTGTCAAAAGAGCCAACCTTTTTTTTAAGTTTCTGTCCCTGGATCAAAAAGTTAAGGCTGGACGAAATCATTTCGCTGTCAATAAAGGGAAGACATCTGGAACCTAAAACCAGAACACCTTGCTCAAATTCCTGCGCAGTCGGTCTAATACTAAAAGCCTCTCCAGTGAAAGCCCCCGCCCTTGTCACATAGGTCCCTTCCTCCAAGGCAAAAACCCACGGACATTCTTCCAAAACTGCTAGACATTCCTGGGCAGAAATTTTAAGCCCCATGGAACCAAAAAACCTGATCATATCCTTGACCGTGAATTTGTCGGCGTAGTTTCTGAGAAATTTATCTGCTGCGTTTTGAAGTGTGTTTTCCATCATTATAAAGATAATAAAAAAAATTGTATTTGAAAATAGTAAAACCCCGAATTCGCAAATTTTTTATAAAAAAAATCACATATTTATATAGAAAAAAGTAATTAGGGTTTGACATTTACGGCTTAATAATTTAAAGTATAAGGGAATAATTCTATAATTTTCGATGGAGAAAAACATGTTACAGAAGATTTTGTACGGTGTTCTTCCCGTTGCTGGAATTGTTCTTGGATGGACTATTCGCTGGATTTATGCCAGATTTCAACTATCCGCTTCGGAACAAAAGGCCGAGCGCGTTAAACAGGATGCCATAAAAGAAGCAGAGGCTTATAAAAAAGAAGCCATACTTCAAGCAAAAGAACAACTCATTCAGGACAGGAACCAGCAGGAACGAGAAAACCGTGAACGCAGAAAGGAGTTGCAGACCTACGAAAGTCGTGTGAACAAGAAAGAGGAACAGCTTGACCAGAGAAGTTCCGAAATGGACAAGAAGGACAAAGAACTTATTGCCCGAACCACACAGATGGACAAAAGGGAAAAGGATCTCAACGAAAAAGAGGAAACCCTCAGAGCTGAATTGGAAAAAATTTCCGGACTCACAAGGGATGAGGCAAAGACTTTGATTATCCAGAGCCTTGAAAACGAAGCCCGTCACGATGCCCAGGCAATGTTGAACAAGATTGACCAGGAAGCACAGTTGACAGCTGAAAAAAAGGCACAGGAGGTCTTGGTCACAACAATCCAGAGGCTTGCCACAGAAACTACCAGCGAAATTGCTGTAGCCACAGTTTCATTGCCAAGCGACGAGATGAAGGGAAGGATTATTGGTCGAGAAGGACGCAACATCAGGGCTTTGGAGACATTGACCGGAGTTGACATCATCATCGACGATACACCGGAGGCAGTTGTCATAAGCTGTTTTGACCCTGTTCGCAAGGAGATTGCAAAGGAGTCGCTTGAAAGATTGATTACTGACGGTCGAATCCACCCAGCCCGCATCGAGGAAGTGGTGCAGAAGGTTACCAGAGAGATCCAGCAGAAGATTTACGAGGAAGGAGAAAAGGTTCTCTTTGACTTGGGAATCCACAACATGGGTCAGGAAGGAATTAGGGCGCTTGGAAGACTATATTTCAGGACCAGCTATGGACAGAATGTTCTTACCCACTCAAAGGAAGTTGCAGAACTTGCAAGTCTTATTGCGGCAGAGGTTGGAGCAAACAAGGAATTGGCCAAACGAGCCGCTCTCCTCCACGACATTGGTAAGGGTGCGGAAAACGATAGCGACCAGAACCACGCAGAAGTTGGTGCGGAAATGGTTCGAAAGATGGGAGAAGATCCAAGAGTCGTAAACGCTGTCGCAGCTCACCATAACGATGTGGAACCACAGACCATGGAAGCTGTGATCGTCCAAATCGCCGACGCAATCAGTGCAGCACGTCCTGGTGCCAGACGAGAGACAGTGGACAACTATGTCAAGCGTCTTGAAAATCTGGAGGAGATTGCACGCAAGTTCACAGGTGTGGAACAGGCTTACGCTATCCAGGCAGGTCGTGAGCTTAGAATCTTGGTCAACAATGAAAAGATTCCTGACGATCAGGTCAAGGATTTGGCAAAGAATATCGCTAAGCAGATTGAAAATGACCTGCGATATCCTGGAAGAATCAAGATTACCATGATTCGTGAGACACGCATTGTTGAGTATGCAAGATAATTCTTGAAGCTACAAATCGAACATAAAAAAGACCACATCTAAAACAGGTGCGGTCTTTTTTTTAGGGCGAACGTCGAGTTTAAAACATAAAACAAATCATCCAGCGATTCATTTGTGTAAAAATTCAAAACTGTCCCTACTGAACTTGCCATAATTTTGTCGGTGCTGAAAACTATGGTAGGTGCAAAAATTGAAATTAATCTAGGTTCTTCCTAAATTTTCCAAAGAAATTTGTTATATCAAAATAAACAACTATTTCGGAGGTTATCTTTGAAGATTCCATTTTTTTAATGAACATGTCCTTTTCTTTCAGGTTGTCTTCATATCCATTATTTAACTTCCATTCATCCACCAATTCAACCCACTTACTTTCTTCACAAAATGAAACTAAATAATTTACTTTATCAACTTTCCTGTTGTCTATGAACAATAGTTCTTGCCCTTCTTTTTCGATTTCAATACCGTCATAATGTATATCATCAATCCCACGATAATAAAGCTCTTCGTAACACCTGGCTTCCGCAAAGAGATTCTCAAAATCTATTCCATCTTCTTCATATTCAAGATTAAGAATCACTAAACTGTTTTCGTCATACCCCCAATCACCATCAATTGGCCATTCAACATCTTGAAATTGACCTGAAAGAACCTCTTTGGGACTTTGTTTTGTAACAAGTCTTGGAATTTCTATCCTATTCATTGTATTCTGAACTCCTATATATATGGCATCGCTAAAAAAAACTTTTTATAGATTCAACCTAGTGCATAACAAAAATTATTCCAATCACTTCATTTATCTTTCCATTCGTGAGTAACGATAGGTGCGAACAAAGACCTTTGTTTTTT
>JAZUEV010000109.1:0-1619 GCA_045640345.1 Treponema sp. | reverse complement strand
CATGGCTACGATCCGACTTGATACAGGACAGAAAGGTTTGGTCTTTCAACTGACTGGTACCAGGACAAAATATTTATCAACGCCGCCCTTGAGAAAAAGGAATAGCCGTGGATATTGTGGTTCTGACCAGAGATCAGGACGAATATGAATTGGATATGTATCTTCGTGAAAGGGGATACCTGTCCATGGTTTGTGATGAAATTGATTCATTGCTGAGCTTGGTGGATTCTGGACCTGTGGATTTTATTCTCTGCGACTTTAGATTTTTTGGTCTGAAATCCAGAAATCCTTATGAGACATTGAAGAATTGCCTTGGTCAGCGTCGTGTCCCTTTCGTATTCTACAACGACCCCTTTCCTGAATTCACCAAAGAGGATATACTCAGGCAGTTCAGGGGGACGGTCAGGGAATTTCATAGTCCAAGAATAAGCCAGCAGGAGAATCAGTTTCTGGAATGTCTTGCCATTGGGGTCTATCGTTATGTCTATACGGAGCGCTATCGTGAACCTGAGGACACCGAGACCTTGTGGCTTGAAAAACTAAAAAAAATATTGCGGATTCCAAAATCGAAATTTGCTTTGCTCAAGCTTTTTTTTGAACGCAGGGGAGAAGTTTTGGATGCAAGGGATCTATGTTCAAGTCTCTGGAATAGGGACGATTTTCATGCTATGGCAAACATCTATGCCTATATAGCTTTTCTCCGTAAAAGGTTTCTGGATTTTCCGAGACTTGAATTAAAAATCGAGAACGTCAAAAAAGGAAAATATGTTTTTGATTTTGACAGTCAAGCCTTGGACGACCATCTTTTTGATGAGAATGAAAGTTGCGACTACTGGAATGGAGACTCCGAAAATCAGGACTATTGCTAGGAATCGTCTGGCTTTTTTCCGGCGAAACCTGTTTGTGTTTTTTGTAATTTTTTTGTATTATTGTTGTTAGTATGTTGGGAGATTTCAGGGTTCTGGATCTGCCAATTACAAATCGAGGATAAAAATGAAAAAATCAGTTTTAATTATTTCTGCCGCGGCTTTTGTGGCTAGCATGTTTTTTGGATGCAAGTCAGCAAATCAGGTCTATATTACGGATTATTCACCGGTCATCGTTGCTGCTGTATATTCAAATTCATCAGTGCCTTGGTATGACAAGGATGCTGCAAAAAGTGGAAGCGACCGCATAGATTCAGGTGGACTTATCACATCCTCTTTGAACAAGATGCTTGAACAAAACAATCCAGAATACCAGACCGTCCAGAACAGAATCGATGAGGCTGCCGATATTTTGATTCATTCTTTGGAGGATAGCGGAGTCCAGGTTCTTGGAAACGATTTGCTTCAGGAGACTTCCACATACAAAAGTGGTTTCAACAAGTTCATGGACAAGGCCAATACATCCACAGGCGCCACTGGATATATGTGTCTGGACTACAATGGAAAGGGACGCAACAGGATTATTGCCAAGGAGACTGGAGCAAAGGGAACTGTTTTTGCTGAATTTATTTTCCAGAAAGAAAAAATGCAGTCAGGATTTACCGCTTCCAATGTTCATGCAAGGGTCACAATGAAAATCTATGTGGCAGATGAAAACGGCGCAAAAGTTCTCTACAAGACTTACGTAGGCGT
>JAZUEV010000108.1:0-10863 GCA_045640345.1 Treponema sp. | reverse complement strand
AATGACTTTTGAATTTATGTGGAGGTTTCGACAGGCTCAAACACCACGGACCGATTGTCATTTGCACGACACACATTGGGGACTGAAATAATAGCCACCTTCGGCGAGACCGATTGTTAGTTATGCGAAACACATTGGGGTGATTGGTTGGTCATAAAATTAAATTCGCCCCCTATGTGTATTGATGCTATAATTAATCGGTCATAATGCTATCACTCTCCCACCCAAAACAAGTGTCGTAGCAATAATCAATCGGTTAAACGGCTATCACCGCTCCGCCCACAACAAGTGACAGGACTGTTGTTTTTGAGATTTCTCCATTCTGGTCGCTACGCTTCCTCCAGTCGAAATGACTTTTGAATTTATGTGGAGGTTTCGACAGGCTCAAACACCACGGACCGATTGTCATTTGCACGACACACATTGGGGACTGAAATAATAGCCACCTTCGGCGAGACCGATTGTTATTTATGCGAAACACATTGGGGCGATTGGTTGGTCATAAAATTAAATTCGCCCCCTATGTGTATTGGTGCTATAATTAATCGGTCATACGCTATCACCGACCAATCCACAAACAAGTGTCGTAGCAATAATCAATCGGTTAAACGCTATCACCGCTCCACCCACAACAAGTGTTAATGCTATAATTAATCGGTTGTACGCTATCACCGACCAATCCAAAGCAAGTGTCGTAGCAATAATCAATCGGTTAAACGCTATCACTCTCCCACCCAAAGCAAGTGTTAATGCTATAATCAATCGGTTGTACAGCTATCACCGCTCCACCCACAACAAGTGTCATAGCAATAATTAATCGGTCACACGCTATCACCGACCCACCCAAATTTTGTAAAAAATTACAACGCTGGGGAGTGTTTTCCTTTTATAAATCCGTCGGGATGGCGAGGACAATTGGCGGCAGTTAGAGATTGGATTGAAGAAAATTTTTGACCACAAAATTTGCAGGTGTATTGAGATTTTTCAGAACCTTCGTAAAGTTTATGTCTGCCTTTTATAAATCCATTTGGATGACGGGGACAATTGGCAGCAGTTAAAGACTGAACTGAAGTGAATTTTTGACCACAGTATTCGCAATAAAAATTTGACATAAAAAAATCCTCCAATTCATTTTAATCCAGAAATTGAAGCCTGTCAAAAGTTTTAGGACGACTCTTTTTCATCAAAACAAAATTCATCAATTGCACCTTTAATCTGTAACAAAACTTTAAAAAAAGTGTATACTACATGTAAGGTAATATTTTTACGGAGGATGTTATGAAATTTAGATCTTTAGGATTACCTTTGATTTTTTCTGCGGCATTTTTTTCTGCTTGTAATTCAACAGGTGGAAAAATCGATGCAATAAATAGAAACTCCTTGGGAAATGGTGGTGCTAAAGGTGAGACAGATTTTTTTATTGAAACTGTTTTCCCAAATGAAGAAGTTCCATCGACTGTCAAATTTCCATCAATCCAGATTCAATTTTCTCAACCAGTTGTTGCTTTGGAAAAACTTGGTGAACCAATAACAAAAACCGATGTCGTCAAAATTTCACCAGATTTGAAAGGAGTTTTTCGTTGGTATGGAACAAGTCTTTTGTCCTTTGATTGCAGCGACGACCTTATTCCTCAAAAAGAATATTTTATCACTGTAAATCCAGATTTGGTTTCTATAAAAAATGAAGCTTTGAGTGGACCAAATGTTTTTTCTTTCCACACCGAGGAATTAAAACTTTCTTCAATTACATCGGGTTATACAATATCAAAAGAAAAAAAACTTTATCTAAATCCGTCTGATATTTCTCCAGAATATGCAAAAGATATTGCGGTTACTTTTAGCAATAAAGTGAATCCATCTGTGGTTTCTGAATATTTGAAAGTTGTTGATGATAAAAACAATGAATACGAATTTACCACATCAAAAATTGATGACAAAACTGTTTTGCTGAAACTAAAAAAAGAACTTCCAAAAAATACATCGATTAATGTGACCCTTGCTCAAGGTGCTGTCCCCGATGTTGATTGTTGGGAGACATCTGAAGTTCAGAAAAAAAATTTCCATACACTTGTTCCATTTAAATATATGACTTCTTCTGGAACATCGACTCTTGGAATTTCGTTCAATCATAAAATCAAAAAAGGATTGGAAGAAGAAATTCTTGGGGCAATTAAATTTTCTCCTGATATGAAAATCACAAAGGAGCAAATCAAAATCAATGGAAATCAAATTTCAATTGAAAATCTCCCAGTGACTTATGGCGATAATTATTCTTTTAAATTGGATAATTCTGTTGTTGTTGATGCCTATGGTCAAGTTTGTGAAAATAAAATCAGTGAAAAAATTAATGTTCCTGATGCGGATTCTTTTGTAAATTACAAGGACTTGTATTCGGGATTCACAATTTTGGAAAGTCAGTTTGAACCAAAGAGGGCGTTTGAATTACAGAATGCTGATACCGAATATTCGTTGACTGCAATAAGTGGTGTGACAGAAAATTATTCAGCGGGAAAAACTGAGAAATTTAAAATTAAATCAAAAGAAAAAAATGTAAGATATATTGAAACTATTGATTTGAAAAACTTCCTTGAAAAAATTGGAGATTCTTGGAAGGGAGGTGTAAAATTCTCATATCCAATAAACAAAAAAATTAATAGTTATCAGACAAATTATATCCAGGTAACAGATTTGGGAATGACCGTAAAAACTTCATGGAACAAGACCGATGTGTTTGTTACAAGTTTGACAAGTGGACTTCCAATTTCAAATGCCGATGTCTCGATTTATTATCTTGAATCAAAAAACATGAGTGAATCAATGCTCAAAGGTGAGGGCAAAAAAGTTGCTTCTGCAAAAACTAATTCCGATGGACTTGCAGAAATTTATTTTGATTCAAAAAGCGTTGGAAAAAATTATATTGAAGTAAAAACTGCTGACGACAGATTGGTTTATTCGTTGTACACAAATACAGTTTCATCTTACAAAGCGGCGATTCTTGAAAATGATAAGATTATTTCCATTGATGACAATTCTGAAATTGATCCACAGTCTGTCACAAAAGGGATGATGGTTACAAAAATTTTCAGCGACCGTGGACTTTATAGACCTGGTGAAAATGCTAGTTTTAAAATCATTGATAGAACTTTGACCCTTGGAAAATATGAAACATACAGGGGTGATTATGAAATCAATTTGGTTGATAATCAGTACTGGAAAAAAGACAGAAAAGTTTATGGAAGTGCTTCTGGAAAAATCTCCGAATTTGGAACTGCAAGTTTTGAGTGGAAACTTCCTGAAGATTTGACACCTGGAGTATACTTTTTGGAATACAAGCGAAAAGATGGTTCAAATCAAACAGCAATGGAATCAATTTCTGTTCAGTTTTTTGAAAGAGTAAGATTCCAGGCATCTGCTTCAATTCCAAGTGCAACTTATTTTAGCGGCGACTCTTTGGGTGCAACAATTTCTGCATCTTATTTGGGTGGAGGTTCTTTGGCTGGTGGTTCAGTTCGTGGTGATTGGACAAGAAATCAAAGTTCATTTTTCTTGAATGATGAGAAATTCAGATTCTACACATTTGGTCCAATGCAATACGCTTGGGAATTTGCAAATGGAGTTTATGTTGACGAGGAGGAGTATGAATATTTCCACGAAAGCACAACTCAAAAGTTAAGTGAGGATGGAACTGCACGACTTTCTGTGGCAACTGGTTCTGAACCAAAAAAAGGTCTTCCTTATACGTATTATTTAAATGCCTCCGTGACCGATGCTGGAAATCAAATGATTGGAGCAAATGCAAGTGCAATGGTTCATCCAGCAAGTTTCTATATTGGAATTTCTCAAATCAAAAATATCAAGGGATTTGCAAAGAAGGGGGAAAAACTTGACTTTGATTTTGAACTTGTTACTCCCGAAGGAAAAACTCCAGATGAAAAATCTTTGAATAATTCAAAAATCTCTTGGGAACTTTTGCATCACACTTGGGAACAGATTACAGAAGAAGATGAATTTGGTTTTGAAAATACTCGCTGGGAACAAAAGATTGTAACTGAAAAAACTGGAACAGAAAATATCGGTTCTTCCAAAAAAGGAACTCTTTCATTTAGTACAAAAGATGCTGGCGAATATTTGTTGCGCATGACAACCGAAGATTCAAAAGGTCGTGCAGTAATTACAGAAAAATCTTTTTATGTGACTGGTTCAACTTTGTACAATAGATTTGGTGATGGCCAGAGTCTTGAATTGAAGTCTGATAAAGATGAATATTCCGTTGGCGATACTGCACATATTTTGTTGAAGTCTCCGTTGGAAAAGGGTCGTTATCTTTTGACCATTGAGCGTGAAGGAATTGTTGATGAAAAGATTTTGACTCTGAATGAATCAAGTGCTTCAATTGATGTGGATATTAAAGAAGATTTTGTCCCAGTTGTTTGGGTTGGGCTTTCATCATTTACCCATCGCGCAGGAGATACAAGTCCTGATTACGATTCTGTAGATGAAAATAAACCAAAGTCTGTTTATGCAAGTACCATGTTGAATATCAGTGAAAAGACTCGCACATTTGATGTGGATGTGAAAATGGACAAACCAAGTTATCTTCCAGGTGGAAATGTAAAAATTGATTTGGCCGCCACAAAAGATGGAAAAGCTGTGTCCAATGCTGAACTTACATTGATGGTTGTTGACCGTGGTGTTTTGGATTTGATGGGATACAGAGTTGGTAATCCTGCGAAAGATTTTTATGCCAATTGGAGATTCAATCCAAGGACAAGCTGGTTTGATTCAAGAAGTGTTTTGATTGATCCAGTCACTTATAAACCATACAGTCTTAATGCAAAAGAAGCAATCATGTATGGACTGAAAATGTATAAATCTGCTGGTGTTATGAACAGTGTTAGTACAGCAAGTTCCAGAGCAAGTGCGGTAAAAGATGAAGCCGTATGGTATGATGACGAAATGCTTATGGAAGATTCAGGTGCGGAAGCGGAAGAGGCTGCAAATGGTGAAAGTGGTCCACAAATTAGAAAAGACTTTAGAGCAACCGCTGTGTTCCTTCCAAATCTTGTGACCGACAATTCTGGAAAAGTTTCTGTTGAATTTAAATTGCCAGATTCTTTGACTGAATATGTGGTGACTGTTATTGGTGTAAAGGAAAATAATTTTGCATACAGCGAAAAAGCTTTGTCCGTGGCAAATCCAATTTCAGTTCGTGATGTGGAGACAAGAATACTCCGTCCTGGTGACAATGGTGAAGCCGGTGTTGTGATTACAAATATTGGAGATTCCTCTGAGACTGTTGTTGTGGAAATGGAAGTCCTGAGTGGTCTTGAAAAAACTGATTATGTTCGTCGCGAAGGAGATTTGATTAGACAAAATGGACTTGCGGCAATTTCTGGGGAATCTAAAAAATCTCTTGTCATAAAACCAGGGGACACTCAGACTTTGATGTTCCGTGTTGATGCAGTGACAGAAGGTTGGATAACCCTTGCATTTACAGTCAAATCAAAATCTGTAAACGAAATTATCTACAAGGCTCTTGAAATTGAAAAGCCTTATATTTATGAAACCGTAACAACAGTTGGACAAATCAATCAGGACGAAAACTCTGGTGAAGAAAAAATTATTTTCCCAGCTGCAACTGATGATGGTCGTGGAACATTCTTTGTTCAATTGGATGCTACCCGTCTTGGAACTTTGCGCAGTGCAGTGAACTATGTGTTTAATTATCCTTATGGATGTATGGAACAAAGGTCGTCTGCTGTTATGCCATTGATTGCCTTTGGTGAATACATTGATGTGTTTGGGCTGACTTCGACTGTTGATAATGCGGCTGCCGTTGCAAAATCAGAAATTGAATCTTGGAAAAATGTTCAGAACAAAGACGGTGGATTTGCGTATTGGCCGGATGGAGAATATTCAAGTTTTGCGGTCTCTCTTAGAATTGGAGAAATTCTTGCTTTGGCAAAAGAGCGAAAAATTGTTTCCAATCCAGGAGTCAATATCAATAAGTTGATTTCCTACATCAAGTCCGAACTGAAAAAAATGGACAAGGAAGGTTACTCTTATCCAAAGGCTTACAGCTATTATGTTTTGAGTCGTCTTGGTGAAAAAATCAGCAAGTCGGATTTGAATTCAATCGTTAATTCAAGTTGCGGGGCTAGTGAATATGCATTTGCTGGTTTGGCTGCTGTTGAAAATGGTTATGATGATTTGGCAAAAACTGCTGTCACAAAAATTAAAAATCTTATGTCGCTGACAACTCGTGGTGCGTCATTCCAAAATGATACAAACTGGTGCGGCTGGTATTTCTTCAACGGTGATGCAGAACGATATGCTTTGGCTCTCCATCTGTTTACAAAAGTTGATTCGGAAGATTTGTACAACGGTCATCTTGTTTGGCAGATTTTGGAATTGGAAAAAGCGGGTCAGGGTCGATGGCAGTCAACAGCAACAACAAGTCGTGTATTGATTGCTCTGGATTCTTACATTAGAGAAAATAATTTGACCAACACAGATTTCTCTGCTGAAATTTTGTTGAACGGTAAATCTATTTTGTCTGGAGAATTCAAAGGTGTGGCAGCTAAGCCAAAGGACACTACATTTAGATTCGGCGATGTAAATCCAAAGTCAAAGCGCAAGGAAGAAAAGTTCTCTGCTGATTTACCAAAACTTGATGTACCGTTGAACACAACAGTTCCATTGGAAATAAAAAAAGATGGACAAGGACTTTTGTTCTATACTGCATCAATGACTTATGCTCTTCCTGCTGATGAACAAAAAGCTCGCGATGAAGGATTGTGCGTTTATGTTGAAATAACAAATGCCCGCACTGGAGAAAAAATTGATGGCAATAAACTTGTGTCTGGCGAAATATATCGTGAAAAAGTTTATGTCACCACAACAAAGAACAGAAATTATGTTGCAGTCCGTGCACCAATTCCTGCTGGAGCGGAAATTTTGAATCCGGCTTTTGTAACTACGGCAACAGTTGTTCCAGATAAATTGGAGCAAAATGAAAAAGGTATGTCACGCAGAGGATATTATGGATGGAGCATTTCTCACCAGGATATTTATGATGCAGAAATCCGTTGTTTCTGGGACTACATGCCAATCGGTGGACAAAATTTTGAATTCCTGTTCCGAGCACAAAGGTCTGGAGAATACGAAAGTCCTGCAGTTTTGGCAGAATGTATGTACGAACCAGAAATCTTCGGACGTAGCAACGGAAAACGCTGGACAATCGAATAGTCTGATTTCATAAAACCAAAGTCCCCGGTGTAAACGGAGGTCACTGAAAAAGTCCTGTTTTGTCATGCTGAATTTATTTCAGCATCTCTTAAAATCATAGTAAAATATAGATTTAGAGATTCCGAATCAAGTTCGGAATGACGATTTTTGTACTTTTTCAGCAGACTTGTGTAAATGCACTGGGGATTTTTTTTTACAATTTTGCTCCCATAAAGAAATGGAATCCGATGGGAGTTTCAAACATAAATGCTCTAAGTCCATCAATGCCAGTATATCGCTTGAACCATGATTCATTTTTATATGAGATAACTTGCGACACAAATAAACCAAATCCGCTATAAAAACCTTTGTTCTTTTTGTTTATCGTAGTTAGGTCAGTGGAAAATCTCCAACCAAATTCTTCAAAGGCAGGAAATATACTCGCCAAAAAATTCGTTTCAATATTCCACAAAAGTTTTTCTGTTGTGAAGACTGGGAAAATCACTTTTATTTGTGGACCAAGTTTTATAAAATCATCTGCAAATCTCAAGCCCACATTTCCACCGACTGCGACATGAATTTTATCTGCTCCTGGAAATTCATAAAGAACGGATGCGGATATAGAATCGAAGCATGCTGGAAATTCTAACATTCCTCCAAAACTGTTTCCTTTTATGGGAATTTTATCTCCTGGAAAATTAGTTAGATTTATGAAATAACAAAATTCCAAATCATTTTCTTGTGTTATCTGAATTCTTGAAGTTCGTCCTTTGTTGTCTGCTAATTCCAAATCAGAAAATTTTTCGTTAGCAAAATCCATCTCGTTTCCTTTCAGATTGTTTGATTTTGTTTTCACCTTGGAAAATTTTTCTTCCGACAGTGTGAGAGTTTGATTGCTGGTCAGATTGATTTCACATTGGAATGAACCTTTGTCACCGATTAAAAGAATCGAGTATTTACCTTATTGGTAGCGCAATCAGTACTGGAACATTATCTGTTTTATTTATTTCTGAAATTAATTTTCCATAGCCATCTCTAAATGAAATCCGTCCTTTAATATTTTTTGGAATGTTTACAACGGAATCCGATTCTGAAATGTCAGACAAAAATAAATCACCAGACCCCACAAGCGTTATATTAAAATTTGGATGCTGTGGTCCTGCCATAGTTTCTTCGGTCCTTTTTAATGTTTCGTTGAATGCATAAGAGTAGAGTTCATTGAGAGAAACTTTTTTATCACCAGAAGAATCTGCCGCTCCACGCAAACCAGTTACTAGGGAACTTGTAAAATAGGATGACGCAATATCATCAGACTCTTGGGATGTTTCAGTTTCAGAACTTGATGAAAGATATGCATGTCCGTGAACCACCGAAGAATCGTCCATCAAAAACGGAAGTCTCTTTTGACCACCTTTGGTTCTAATAAAATTACCTGAGTAGCAGGAATCAAGAATAACAACATGAACATCGCTTGGAACATTAGAAATATCTGCCTTTAAATTTGCGTAGTCATATTTTTGATTTCCTAAAAGAATCGACTCTTCATCTGAATGACCGGAGTAATAAAATATAAATTCACAACGACCATTGTTTGTATTTTTCTTTATGCGATTTGAAATAATGGTCATGGTATTTTCTATCTCAGCTTGATTTGGATTGATTAACAGAAAAGAATTAGCGTCTTCAATTCCACCAACTTCAGTCAAAACTGAACGCATATTTTTTGCATCACTTCCAGCGTACATAAGTTTGGACCGTCCTTCTCCACCGATGTTTGAACCAATAAAAATAGCGTAGCGAGTAACTGATTCTGCTAAAATAAAAGTTTGATTAAAAATCAACAATGCGAATGTAATCATAAAAATTTTTTTGAATCTGTTTTTCATTTTTGTCTCCTGTTGTAAAATTTATTTCTTTAATAAAAAAGTTGTGAACTCTGTATTTTCTGGAAGATATTTTCCGTAAAGAATTGT
Source organism: Treponema sp. (assembly GCA_045640345.1). GTDB lineage: Bacteria > Spirochaetota > Spirochaetia > Treponematales > Treponemataceae > Treponema_D. The sequence continues at coordinate 1,663 of JAZUEV010000108.1, read as the reverse complement.
TTGCAATTTTTCAGATTTTAGATTCCAAATATTTTCCGAAAGATTGATTTCATTGTCGCTTGTTACCATAACAAAAACTTCGTATTCTGGAGCGTCATCCAATTCATAAGAAAAATCAAGTATCGAAATTTTTTGATTCACTTCGACAAATCCAGAACCAGAATCATTCCATAAATGAGGCGTGATTTCGTGATTTCCGTCAATGCTAAAAATCAGTCCATATTTTTTTCCGCTTGGATTATATGCAATCTGAATGATGTCACCGTGGTTTGCTTTTGCTCCATTTTTTAGTAACCGTGCTTCACCTTTTTCTTGTCGATAAATAAACAACTGCGGTTGTGAAACATTTTTTCCTTTTATCCGAATTGTTTGTACATCGACAATTTTTTTTTGATTATGATTTTTGATTAACGAAACTGGAAAAAAAAGCAACAAAAGAATTGCGGCAGAAACAATTGGAACATATTTCATAAACACAGAATTCTTTTTCGGTACTGAATTTTTTAATTGATTGCTTACGGACTTATAAAAATCTTCGGAATCAATTTGTGAAAGAATGTCCAAATCTGATTCTTTTATTTTTTTTAGTTCTGATTCAAGATTGTCTTTTCCATATTTTTCATAATAATCGGTTGATTTTAATTCACCGTTATTTATTGCCACCAAAATATATTCCGGTATTTTTTTCATTTTCTCCTCCATGGATTTTGTCTTATGCTTGGTTGTATTTTGTTGCAAACTTTTTCAATAATTTAAGACGCTTTCTTATTCCCGAAACCGACATTTTCATTTTTTGAGCAGTTTCCTCTAAAGTAAAATCGTCAACATAATAGAGGATTGCAATTTCCCGATCCTTTGAGTCACGGTTAGAAAAAATTAAATCAAGCAGTTGCGACACGTTGATTAGTTCTTCTTGCTTGCGAGAAAAATCGTCTTCCAAAAATTCCGCAAGTGATTCAATCTGCAAACTATTTCGATATTTGTCCGAGCGAATTTGATTGAGACAGATCCTTGTTGCAGTTGTGAAAAAAAGACTTGCACAAACATTTGAAAGTTTTGTCTCATTTTCTAGGATACGAACAAAAACATCTTGCATTGCGTCTTTTGCTTTTGACTCATCTTTTAATAAAAATTTGCATCGTCGAAAAACCATTGGTGCATATTTGCGATACAATTCCTCAAAGTCTTCTTTTGTAAAATTCATTTTATTTTCCCATCTATTAATTTAAACACCTGAAGATGTAAAAAATGTTACCTTAAAATATATAATTTTATATTGCTGCATAAATTTAGCAAAAAAATCCTTTTGTGTGAATAAAATTTGCATTTTTAGAAAATCTGTTTTAAAATAAAAATCGGAGCAATTTATGAAAGAGAAAAATGAAAAAATCAAAAGCAAAAATTTAATCATAAAATCTTTGAGCAATGCTGATTTGGAAAAGCGTGCTGATTCTGGGGACAAAAAATATTCGGTTGCATTGGAGTTGTGCAAAAAAAATCCAGAGGAAAGATTGGCTCATACGGTTTGGGAAATCTTTTTGAAATCTGATTGTGAAAAAACAGTGGGCGAAATCTTTTTTGATACGGAAAATGTTGGACCGGGAAGTGCTGAAATCAAAATCAATTTGAAGGAAGAAAGCAAGATTTATATGGAAGAAGTTTT
>JAZUEV010000107.1:0-4152 GCA_045640345.1 Treponema sp. | reverse complement strand
GGCCTCCGACTTCTTCGTTAACATCTACGCCTGCTTTTTTGTAGTCAATTGTCTTTGCCATAATTACCTCTTTATGGATTTTGTCATGGACATCCCTGAGAACGAAAGTCCCCAAAGAATCTTGGGCATCTCTAAAAAATTACTCTTTTATAGATGTCCTGAATATTTTATATTCCTTCCGAGCTTTAAGCCTTGAAACTGCAAAGCTTTAAACATCGCATTTTCAAAGTCGTCTCTATTTTAAAGTTCAACTCCAAGACCGCCATTTGATTCAGCGTCCTGGGCAAGTTTTTTTCTGAATTCAAGAAGCTTGGTCTTAAGCTCCGGATACTTGATTGCAAGAATTTCTACCGCTAGATATGCAGCATTCTTTGCGTTACCGATTCCCACACTGGCAACCGGAATCTGTGGAGGCATCTGCACAACAGAAAGAAGTGCGTCCATTCCACCAAGCCCATTGGACTTACCTGGATTGATACACTCAAGAGGAACACCGACCACCGGCAAAACAGTATGACCAGCGATTACACCAGGCAAAGCGGCAGAAAGACCAGCTCCAGCGATAATGACCTCGCAACCGTCGTCCTCAACCTGCTTGATTGTTTTTACCAAAAGTTCCCCGGCTCTGTGGGCTGAAATAATGTAAGCCTTGTAGTCAACGCCAAATTCCTTAAGAACATCGGCGGATTTTTTCATAGTCTCAGTATCAGACTTGGATCCAAAAAAAATTGCAACTTTCATACTTAACCATAACACTTATATCAATTTGTTTCAATCGGGACAGAGCACAAGAGGCAATGGACGGCCACAAAAAATTTTTGATTTTCAACGACATATCTAAAAGCAAATTTTTATCGACTTCAATTGTCAATCGCCTTAAAATGTAGTAAACTGTTTCCTATGTCTGATTCAAAGGATTTTTTGCTGAAAATACAAGGGGCAAGTTTTTCATATCCCCAATCCTCAAAAAAAGCTCTGGACAATGTTAGCCTTGAACTTAAGCAGGGCGAATACGTGGCTCTCCTGGGGGCAAACGGTTCCGGAAAAAGTACGTTGGCAAGACTTATGGCAGGATTTTTTGACCCGGACAACGGTGAAGTCCAGATGGATGAAAACGTTCTTCCAGGAATTGTGTTCCAGCAGCCAAAAGAACAAATAGTGGCAGGCGTGGTTGAAAGAGATACTGCTTTTGGTCCCCAGAATATGGACATGGACAAAAGTGAAATCGAGCTAAGGACAATGGAGTGTCTTTCAGTTGTGGGACTTGCAGATAGAGCAGATTCAAGAACCTTCGAACTTTCCTTGGGACAGACCCAGAGACTTGCATTCAGCGGTATCCTTGCATTGTTTCCAGACCTGCTGATTTTGGATGAAGTGACGGCAATGTTGGATCCAAATTCCAGGACGGAGATTCTACAGCTGATACAAAGATGGCACAACCAGAACCACACAGTCATCCATGTGACCCACGACCAGGACGAAGCGTTGATGGCGGACAGAATTGTGGTGATGGACAAGGGGAAGAAGATTTTTGACGGAAACCGTGACGATTTTATAACGGATTCAAATCTTTGTGCATCAATTTTTGGTCAACAGATTTTTGACAGTTATATAGAAGAAAAACAACTGGATGAACTGGAAACCACACTCAAGGTCGAGAATCTGAGTTTCAGGTATCCAGAAAGAACTGTTTTTGAAAATCTTTCCTTTGAATTGAAGAAAGGAACTCTCACAGCTTTGACAGGACCCAGCGGTTGTGGAAAGTCAACACTTTTTGAATGTCTTTCGGGGCTTAGGGAAAGTAACAACGGAAAAATTTTTGCAAAAGAAAGACCTGTGCTTGCACTCCAAGAAAGCGAGGCATCATTGTTTGCGACATACGCTGCGGACGACGTGGCTTTTGGACCAAAAAACCGTGGGGTGGATGGAAAAGAACTTTTGACCAGGGTAAAAAAATCTATGGAGATGGCTGGTCTTGATTACAAGGAATTCAGGGACAGAGGCACTTTCAAACTTTCAGGTGGAGAAAAAAGAAAACTGTCTTTGGCTGGCATAATCGCTTTGGATTCGGAGATAATGATTTTTGATGAACCCACATCGGCATTGGATCCAATATCCCGAACAATGGTTTTAAAAACTCTTCGACAGTTGGCGGATGAAGGAAAAACGGTTTTATTCAGCACCCACAGAATGGAGGAAGCAAGTTTTGCTGATTGTCAACTGTCATGGGAAAATCTGGTTGAACAAAATCTGGTTGAACAAAAAGAAAATCTCTCTGAACAAAAAAAGTCCCATGAGAATTCATCAGAGACAAAGCAACCGAAAAACCAGAGCCTAAAAGAATTCAAGATGATGGAAAACGCAAAGATGTTGAAGACACTATCAAAAGTCTCCAGCGCTCTCATGGCACCACCAAGCATCCCCGACTCTCCCATAAGCAGACTTCCTTCGGCATTGAAGTTTGGACTTTTCCTTCTCATTTTCACAGCCACATTGGTTTCGGGAAATTCGATTTTTTCCGTCGCAATGATTGGAGTTTCTATCATCTATGCACTTTTGGCAAAATATGATTTAAGAAAACCTTTGTACGCATACCTAAGACTTTTGCCATTCTTTTTGATTTTCTCAATACTACAGCTGGTACTTTTTTCTTCATCGGCGGATACAAGCAAACTTTTGTGGGAAATCGGATGGGTCAAAGTCACTCAGTCGAAATTGGACATGGCTCTTAGAACACTTTTGAGGGCACCTGCCATGGTCATATCTTTGGGATGCTTTATCTACACCACCAGCGAAAGAGAAATCATGGACGGACTTACGGTTATCCTTACACCATTCGCCTTAATAAAAATCCCTGTGCGATATTTTGTTTTGGTCATTGGAATCATGTTCAGATTCATCCCCCTTTTGCTTGATGAACTTTCGGGCATAATAAAAACCCATCTTGTCCGTGGAGCATTTGGAAAAGCAAAAGGTCTAGGCAAAATAAAAATAATCGTCCCACTTTTTGTACCATTGATTCTGCAAACCTTCCGCAAAGCCCAATACCTAGCCGACGCATTAACAGCTCGCTATTTTAGTTGAGTTTTTACGTTTTTTCCAAAGGAAAAATTGGAGCCCTATGGCGACAAAGGAAAAACTCATTAGCAAGGCACAGCGTGACTTGCGTCGATATTTTAGTTAAAAACTCATTAGCAAGGCACGAAGTGGCTTGCGTCACTATTTCAGTTGAGTTTTTCTGCTTTTTCCGAAGGAAAAATTGGAGCCCTATGGCGACAAAGGAAAAACTCATTAGCAAGACACAAAGTGGCTTGCGTCGATACTTTAGTTGAGTTTTTACGTTTTTTCCAAAGGAAAAATTGGAGCCCTATGGCGACAAAGGAAAAACTCATTAGCAAGGCACAGCGTGACTTGCGTCGATATTTTAGCTAAAACTCATTAGCAAGACACGAAGTGGCTTCAGCATCTCACTAATTAACAGTCTTGTATATTCTGAACAACAGATTTTTATATAAGACGGTTATTTTTGGGAGGGACCGATTGTTTATCCTGCGACACTTAATTGGGGTCGGCTGATTTTGGAGGAACCGATTAAGAATTTTACGACACTTGGTTGGGGACTGTTATTCTTGGAAAGACCGATTTTTAATCTTACAACACACATAGGGGTATGGTGGGTGATAGCGTATGACCGATTGATTATAAAAGATGATACTCATAGGGGGTCGGTTGATTTTTGGAAAGTGCGATTGTTTACCTTACGACACTTGGTTGGGGACTTTTGTTATAGCAGGAGTCCGATTGTTTATTTTATGACACTAGCAGGGGGCGATAGAGAAATCGCAAAACTACCGACCGTTAGTTTCGCCCCCCATGTGTTGTGTTGCTATTATTACTCGGTCTTAACGCTATCACCAACCAAACAGATTTATGTTTTGTTGCTATTATCACTCGGTCTTAATATCTTATTTTTGTCTGTCCAATCACACAAATAATCAACAGTCATTTCGAGCGTAGCCGAGAAATCTAAAACATAATCAACAGTTTAGGTCGATTATTTTTGGAGGGACCGATTGTTTATCTTACGACACTTGTTGGGGACTTTTGTTATAGCGTGTGCCCGATTGTTTATCTTACGACACTAGCAGGGGG
>JAZUEV010000106.1:0-3220 GCA_045640345.1 Treponema sp. | reverse complement strand
TGGCTACGATCCGCCTTTTGTTCGCATTGGACAAGTCTGATTTTTTTGTAATCAGCAGGGACGGTGTTAAATTGTCCCTTCCTGCCGAGTATCCAGAGGTTATTGAAAAATTTGGATATCCCGATGACATCGATCCAATTTATCCACCATTCTACATACTGAAATACGAGGACATGGATGTTCAGTATCTGGATTCCGAATATGAAATGCCCATAGGTTTTATAACAGTATATACAAGTGAATATTCCGTCGGCAAAAATCTAAGAGTGGGCGACAACATAGAAACGGTCTACAAAAAGTATCAACATGAAGCTTGCATTAAACATTATAAAGTTGACGGAAGAGACTGTCTTTGGATTTCGTACAAAGAATTTATAGACATATACTGTGAGGTAAGTTATTCCTTCTGTATTTTCTATGATGAAAACGAATGTATAACAGAGATTAGTATATACAGAGGTGAAGGAGATGACTAAAAAATCAATCATAAGCGTATTTACCAAGGGAAAATAAAAATGAAAAAACTGTTTCTATTTGTGATATCGGCTTTCATATCCTTCACAGTTTTCGCTCAAGTTTCTGAAGAGGAACGAATGGCGAATTATAAGGATGAAAGTTACGCAAAAACTATTAGTGACTTTGGATTCAGCTCGATAAAAAAATTGCCCGCAAAAAAAAATGTTATACGCCTATGTTCATCGTCGCCCTGGGGTAGTTATGCCGTAATTGAAATGACATGGACAAATTCCTCAGCCTCTATTGTCTATACAGAAGGAATTATGAGTTTTTCTTGGATCGAGGATGACGAGGACATCAGTGATGTTGACAAAATAAATATAACAAAAAAGACAGAACGAAAAATTAAAAAACAAGAAGTCGAAAAAATTTTAGACTTGATTAAAAAAACAGATTTTTATGCCCAGCCTCGCTATGTTTTTGTCGAAACAAAAAAAGGAGAAAGAGTCGAAGCAATAACCTGGTATGTGGAAGTCAATATCGATGGCTCCTACCGCTCACTTTCAAGATGGGATCCTCATGGGACTTTCCTAAAACAATTGGGCGACGCACTCTACGACTTGGCAAAAGAAAAGTAGAATTGTTTTCACCACGGACCTGTTTTGAACCGACCAAGGCAAGTCCGTTTTTTTTCCCCACCACCCTAGACACAAGATTATAAATCCATCATAATAAAACCAAGGGAGAATAAAATGAAAAAGATTTTCACCACAGCATTTTTGTCGCTGATTTTTTGTGCAACACTTTTCGCCAAGGATTATGTTGTGACCAAGACTATTGGGACTGTGCAATATGAAACTTCAACCGGTGTTTGGGAAACATTAAAAACGGGGACCAAAGTTACAGACAAAACTATGGTCGATGTTTTTGGCGGTGCATTGCTTGAACTAACAGGAAAAAACGATAAAGTTTACAGCATTGGGTACATGAATAAAGTTTCAGTCGGCGAAGCAATCAAAAATATTGGCAACAAAAAAAAGAAATCCCCCAGCAGAGTAACCGACAAGGGGCTTGTGGAAGTGGCAATCACTCCTGAGCACATCGAGGAAATATATTCCCATTACCTTAGGAATGCCGGGTTTGACTCAATCAAGAAATTACCTGCAGGCAAAAATGTTATTCGACTGGAGGCTGTCTCCTGGGGACATGCGATTGTTGAACTTGCCTGGACAGAATCATCAGCATCCATTGTCCATTTTGAAGAAGGCATACCCTATGGAGATGTAGTTGATTGGGATGAAGGTGATGACGAAAAATCGGAAATTGAAATTAACAAAAAGTATGTCGAAAAAATTTTAAACCTGATTAAAAAAACAGATTTCTACAACCAAAGCGGATATGTCTACCGACCAGGCTACAGCATGAGGGACGGAGAAGTTTGGTACATCGAAGCAAACATCAACGGAGTCTACAAATCAGTTCATCGAGAGATGCCACGAGAGACTTTCCTGAAAGAGTTGGGAGAATTACTTTTAAACCGTTAAGGTAAAGGGCATCACGCTGCTCTTATTAGCACAGCATCCAATTTTTACGACGGATTTGTTTTGGAACAATGGACCAAGGCAAGTCCGTTTTTTTACTGTGCAAATCACAAAAATTATGTTAAAATCTTCTATATAAATCACACAAAATAAAAGCAGGACAAAATGATATACATCGGAAACCATCTTTCATCATCAAAGGGATTTTTGGCTATGGGAAAGGCTGCCACAAAACTTGGTGGAAACACTTTCGCATTTTTTACTCGCAATCCACGGGGAGGAAGCGCAAAGGAGATTGACCCAAAGGATGCCGCCGCATTAATGGATTATCTTTCACAAAACGGATTCGGAAAACTGGTTGCCCACGCCCCCTACACCATGAATCTTTGTTCCGACAAAATGGACATCCGGGAATTCGCCAAAAACATGCTTAAAGAAGATTTGCAGAGGATGGAAGCCACACCAAACCAGTATTACAATTTTCATCCAGGCTCCCATGTGGGTCAGGGAATTGAAGTTGCCATCCCTGTGATTGCCGATGCGCTGAACGAAGCAATGTTTGATGGAATGACCACCACAGTTCTTTTGGAAACCATGGCCGGAAAAGGAAGCGAAGTTGGTCGCAGTTTTGAGGAACTGAAGCTGATTATGGATTTGGTTAACGATAAAAATCATCTTGGGGTGTGCCTTGACACTTGCCATGTGTGGGACGGTGGATACGACATTGTTTCCGATTTTGATAAAGTGCTGGACGAATTCGACCAAATCATTGGGCTTGAAAAACTGAAGGCAATCCACATAAACGACAGTATGAATCCGCTTGGCTCCCACAAAGACCGTCACGAAAAAATTGGTCTGGGACACATCGGGGACGATGCATTCAAAAAGATTGTCACAAATCCAAGAGTCCAAAATCTGCCTTTCATTTTGGAGACCCCCAACGACGACGAAGGATACGCCTCAGAGATTTCCAAAATCAAGGGATGGATGATTTAAGACCGAGATGACAACTTCAGTTTTTGAGATCCCGAATCGAGTTCGGGATGACTGGTTTATTTACCCAAAATACTCCTGCATCAAACTTTTGTATAAAGTTTCAGTTTTTTCCAACGACTTTTCCACGGCAGATTTTGATTTGTCGATTTGTTGGACGAAAGTGGCGAACTGTTGCTGGAGTTCGAGTGGGGGAACTGGGATTTTAAGTGATTTTAATTTTATACCTG
>JAZUEV010000105.1:0-3526 GCA_045640345.1 Treponema sp. | reverse complement strand
GGTCAGGAAACTGAATTTGACGGAGTGCTTAATTTTACAGATAACTTGGTGATTACCGGTCGATTCAACGGAACCATCGATGCCACAGGAACACTGGAGATTGACAGGACAGCTGTATGTACCGTGGACAAGATGAGTGCGAAATCCATTGTGATCTACGGAAACGTTACAGGCGATATTGAAGGGGCCGAACGTGTGGAACTTTGCAAGGGAAGCAAGGTCAAAGGCGATATCAGGACAGCTAACCTTCGTATTGCCGACAATGTTGAATTTGAAGGACAGGTTTCCATGGTGGATGATATTCCTGACATCGATATTTTTTCTGTGGCATCCAGCGAGTTTAAGAATTCGATTATTATGAAGAATTCCGATGCCCAGTCCTGATAGGATTCTATGCAAATAAAGAGGACTTTTGTTTTTATTTTCGCATCTTTTTTATGTCTCTCTTGTTCAATGGAGAAAGTCCATTTTGAGGAAGAGGAGGATTTGACTTTGCGAAAAACTGTGAACACAATTTCCTCTGAGACTTTCTGGACACAGGAATTGGATGCGTCTATTCTTTCTGAGTCTGTCAAAGGTGCTGACGGTGTTTCAAGATCCATTACAGCTTTGCCAGAAAATGTTTTTGCATCAGGAAATGAGGAAGACTATGTTCCGGTCTATCCAGGATTGAAGGATTTTCCTACCCTGGACACGAGAATCTTGAATCAAAGTGCAAAGTCCATCCTCAATGGATTCTGCAACGCCGTGGTTGAAAAAAAATCTGCTGATTCATTTATGGATTCCTCAAGTATCTATGCCTTGGTCATTTTCAACTATGACATCAATCGGGAAGGAAAAAAATTCAATAGATATGTTTTGGGGCAACCTTTCTTGTGCGACGACCTTTATCAGTGTCCTGTGAGATTTTTTGAGAAAAGTGGATACACCGATGTGGTTGTTTATCTTGACACGAAAAAGGGAAACAAGATTTGTGCCTTGGATTTTTCGTTGAAGGAAAGTAGTGATGGCTCAGATTGAAAACCTTTCGGCGGTGGGTCGTGGGATTTTTTTCAAGGGTCTTTCAAATATGGATGCACCCCTTTATTTTTCTGAAAAAGATTTTGACAAGAGCTCTGCCATAAAAATCAGCACAAAAAATATGCAGCTTGAATCCGGTCGGCTTGTTTTTTTGCATGGACTTGGACTTGAAAGACTTGCGGAAAAAAGTTGCAATATGTTTTTTAATGTAAGCGGAATAGGATATTTTTGTCCAATAAAAAAAATTATAGCCGGGGATGGAAAAATCTTTTGTCCCATTCCTGAGTATATAAAAAAAATCCCAACTGAGATGGACAAAAGTTCAACAACGGTGGAGGGCAAGGTCTATTACAACGCAAAATCCTCAACAATAGAAATTCCATTAAAAATCAGTGAGCGGTTTTCAAAAATAAAAAACATCTGCGAACAATTGTGCAGGGAAAAAAAATTAGTCTCCGAAAAGGCCCTGGACTTGGTTTTCATCAACCAGAATTTTATCATCTTTTCCAGTGAAGAAAAAAACATTCTGCAGGAAAACCAAATCTATCTTGTGGATCTGTCGTTCAAGATTTCACCAATCCTGAAACGAAAAATCACGTTGGGCTGTGTTGTGACGGAAAGGGCAAAAAAACATTGCTATTGCCATCTGTGCAAAATCACCCACGCTAAGGAAGAGGACAAAAGATTTTTGGGACAATTGGGGACAAGAAATATTTAGTCCTCCCTGTCAGATTTTTTTTGTTTGCCGTTTCCAATAAGCACTGCGATGGGTTTCAAGAGTGTGGTGTTTTCAAAGATGATTTTCAGTACGACCATCAAAGGCACAGACAGAATCATGCCCACGAATCCCCAAAGCCAACCGAAAAAGGACAGGCTCAACAAAATCATAAAAGGTGAAAGACCCAAATCCTTACCTTCCCATCGAGGTTCCAGCACGTTGCCCATGATAAAGTTGATTGCCAGGACCGCTATTCCAATAAAAATTACTTTGCCGAAGCTTGGATAGAACTGTAGCAATGCAAAAATTGTGGTGGCTCCCCATGAGATGATTGAACCGAAGGTGGGGATGAAGTTCAGGATGAAAGCAAGGAATCCCCAGACAATGAAAAAGTCCAGCCCTATAATCTTGCAGCAGAATCCCACCAGTATGCCTGTTATGAGGGAGACAAAAAACTTAATGGACATGTATCGGGTCACATCCTTTACTGTTCCTGAAATGACTGTGTTGATTTTGTTTCGAGTGCTCTGATCTGTGAATGCCTGGTCGATTTTTGATACAGAATTTTTCGGGTTCAGCTCAATCAAAAGGAAAATCATCAAAAGGAAAACCACCATGAATACTTTTCCAAATGACATAAGGGTTCCGCTTAAGCTTAATGCCATGTCCTGTACCATGCTTCTGACGTTCAGGGAGCTCCAAAGGTTTGACCAAATGGACAGGTTTTCGTCAAAAGGTAGGTTCAGAGTGGTGCAGATCTGTTGGTAGATGCTGTTGAATCGGTCTTCGTAGCGGGGGTAGATTTCCAGAATGCTCTTGAAGGATGTTATCAAAAGACCGCCCAGTCCGATTATGGCGAACATGCTTGCAAAAATTATGATCAGTATGGAGATGATCCACGGGATTTTGATTTTGTTTAGCCGCACGCACACTGGATAAAGGACGCAGACCAGAAGGATTGAAACAATCAAGGGAATCACCACTGTGGATGCAATCTTGGCAACAGCTGTGGCCACCACAAAACACAGTGCCACTAGAATTATGAGTATGGTTCTTTGTGGTTTCGATGTTCTTTTGTTATCCATTTTTACTCCATGAAAAAAGGTCCCCCATCGACAGGTCTAGCACATGCCAAGTTGATAGGGAACCCTGCTTGTAGGTATGGTCTCTAAAGGTCGCTGCTCTTAGAGATGGTCTTATTTCTTAGTCTTGCTTGGGACGTAGACTGGATTTGTGTCGCTAGTCTTTGGTCCGATCTTGTCGAATCCACAGAATGGAACAAGTGCTTCAGGAATTGTGATAGAACCGTCTGCGTTCTGGTAGTTTTCCATGATGGCAAGCATTGCTCTACCCACTGCGATTGCGGTACCGTTAAGCATGTGGACGTACTTGTTTTTTCCATCGTCATCGTGGTACTTAACATTCAAGCGGCGGGCCTGGTAGTCTGTACAGTTGGATGTGGATGTGACTTCTCCATAGTCTCCCTCTGGATGGTCTTCATCAGCACGACCTGGCATCCATGCTTCCAAGTCCCACTTTCTGTAGGCTGGAGCTCCCAAGTCGCCTGTACAAGTATCAACAACATGGAATGGAATTCCCAATCCTTCAAAGATTTCCTCTTCGATGAGGCGGAGTTTTTCGTGGATTTCGTCTGACTGCTCTGGCAAACAGTAAACAAACATTTCTACCTTGTCGAACTGATGAACGCGGTACAAGCCCTTTGAGAATTGTCCAGCACTTCCTGCTTCACGGCGGAAACAGTGTGAAAGTCCACAGTAGTAGAGTGGG
>JAZUEV010000104.1:0-5768 GCA_045640345.1 Treponema sp. | reverse complement strand
ACAATTCGTCCAGCGTAAGTTTCACCTTTGGCTTTCTGGATGACTATGTACAAAAGTATCTGAGGATTTTCCACAGGAAATATGGCCATACAGTTTGAAAGGAAGTCGGTCTCGCTGTATCCACCATGAATCGGGTCTGCCATCTGTGCCGTACCGGTTTTTACTCCAATGGAAATATCTCCCAATGCCGCTCTGCTACCTGTTCCTTTTTTTGCCGTGGTCTCCATGCAGCTGAGGATATGGTCCGCGGTTGATTTTTTCAGCACCTTGTTCCCGTACTTTGGTGTGTGGTTGTATTCAATCTTTCCATCCTTGTCGGTGATTCTTTTTACCAAAGTCATCTCCACAGGAACACCACCGTTGGCAATTATTCCCGCCGCCTGAACCATCTGCAAAGCCGTTACCGTCAATTCCTGACCGATGGACATGGTTGCCTTTGTTCTGGCCGACCAGGATCTGTCGTTTGTATTTTTTATATAACCGGAAGCCTCTGCAGGAAGTCCCACATTGGTCTTTTTTCCAAAACCAAATTTGTCCATGTATGTAAGGAACAAATCCGTTGGAAGCAAATCGCTCATCTGGGCAAAAGCGTCGTTGCAGGAAAGCTCCAATGCGTTTCTGACTGTCACATATCCGTGGTGGTCAAGGCAGTTGATTTTTATGACTTCGTTTCTGCCTGTGGTCCTCATGTAAAGTCCGTCGCAGAGAAAAACAGTGTCATCCTGAATGGCCTGTGAATCCAGATATGCCGCGGCTGAAAAAATCTTGAATACGCTTCCAGGTTCAAAAGCTGTGTTGGCAGGTCTGTCGATTTTTGTTTCGATTGGCGCTGATGAATAATAGTTCAGGTTGGTCTCAGGCAGACTGATATAGCTAAGGATCTCCCCCGATTTTACATCCATGGCCACAAGCATAAAATTTTCTGCCTGGGTTTTCTCCATGGAATCCTTTGCTATCTTTTCCATCTTGTGCTGCAGGTCTGAATCGATTGTGAGGTAGACATTTTTTCCGTAAAGGGTGGGGCTTTCGTTGTCACCTGATTTTTTTTCTGGAACAAGGTAGTCCTCCAACTGATATTCCATACCGCTGAGACCTTTTCCGTCTATACCCATGTATCCAATCAACTGGCTGGCAAGTTCGTTCAAAGGATAGACCCTTCCTGGAATCTGGTCGAATCTGCTGAACCTTAAAAAATTGTTCTGCTCCAGGATCAAGGAAAGTCTTTCGTGCTGCTGCTCCGACATTCGTTTTCTCAAAGCCACATAGTTTGGATTCTTGCTGGAGTTTATCATGTTTTGTATCACCAGTGGATTCAAATTCAGTTCCGGGGCAATAATCTGTGAAAAATATTCCACATCCTCAATCATGGAAGGGGTCACGCCGAAGTCATAAAAATACGTGGACACAGCCAAAGGTTTGCCGCTTCTGTCAACAATGGAGCCACGCTCGATTTTTTGTTCAATCTTTCTATTGATCTGCACAGGTTTTGTAGCAAGGACCGCAAATTTTATGAAAATCACAAACAGAGCTATGACGCTTATGACTAAAATAGCAATGAATCTATTTTTTCTTAGAAATTCTTTTTCCTGCATACCACTTTTCCCAAAATATTTTTTGTGCTGACAAATCCATAAGTCCGGGAGTCTATGGAAATATCTGAATTATCTCCGATAGCCAGAATTGTGCCGGGTGGAACGGATTTGCAATCTTTCATCTTCTGGTATTGTTCATCAGTTAATGGAAAGATTTTTTCCCCAGTCCTTAAATTATATCCCGAATCGTAGAAAAATTCTAGTAAATCCCCTTCACAAGCTGCAACCCTTTTTAAAACCAGGGCATCGTTTATCAGGTAAATCACCACATCGTCTTTTTTGGGGGACGACCATTGTATCAGCAGTGTGTCGCTAAAGGGTTTGTTCAGTCCGAACTCCAGTCGGTTAATCAATGCTAACTGTCCTGAATGAAAATTTGGCTCCATGGATTCACCGTCAATCAAAACTATATCGGCTATGAAGATTTTTACAAATATCCCAATAAAAATTCCTATCAAAATAGCAAAAAAAACTGCTTTTTTACCGCTCAACTTCATTGGAATTTATTCTAATATAGTGTACAATTTATGTCGATAGAACAACTATGGAAATAATAAATTATTCAGGCAAAAAGTCATATAACCAAACAGGTCGAAAAAATTTGTTTAGAAAAGAAACAAACCGCTTTAGGTTTAGCTCTGCAACTGCTGTTGTGGCACCGAGAAACTATGGTCTAAAAAATTTCGCTATGGCGTTGAAAGATGCCGCATTGCTTTTGCTGAAGACCGTTCTTCGTATTGTGGAGATTGTTTGGTTCATTCCAGCCGCTATTGCCTGTATTTATTTCCCAAAAAAGTCTGTGGACGAATATGCTTTCCAGGAAGGTTTTGCCAATCCAGTGGAAGTCTGTGTCGATAATGATGTTTTTATAGAAAAGCTTGATTTGGCTATGGCTAATTTTGCCATGGAGGACAAGGAATATATTGACGCTTGGGGAAACATTGTCGATGGAGACGATTCTGCCCCTCTGCCAAAGGTCTTTATGTTGCAGCCTGTGGAATATTACAACGCCACATTCAAGAAGGGTGAAACCATTACCCAGTTCCTTAAGAGAAATGGTCTTTCAAATATTTCCACCGCTATTTCCCTTAACAACATTCCAAATGACAAAATCTCCAGCATAAACGAGATTCTTGCTGGAACAAAGTTGAGGCTTTCCAATATGGACGGTATTATCCACACTGTTTCCAATGGAGATACAGTGAAGGGAATCGCCAACAAATATTCCACAAAGGACAATCCTATCACATACTACGATTTGCTTGATGTCAACGGTCTTGAATCAGACTCCCTTAAAAAGGGCCAAGAGTTGTTTATCCCTGGAGCCGCGTTGTCAGCATCACGATTGGAAAAGGCTATGGGTGAGCGATTCAGGAATCCTCTCAAAGCAAAATATACTCTCACATCCAAGTTTGGTCGTCGTGTTGATCCTATCACTGGTCGTCAGAATAGCAACCACACTGGAATCGATATGGCTTGTCCAACGGGAACACCGATTTATGCTTCCATGAGCGGTACTGTTGAGATGGCTGGATGGAGCAACACCTACGGTAACTATGTAATCATCAGTCACAAGGAAAACTACCAGACATTGTACGCCCACATGAGCAAGATTACCGCGGTGAAGGGTACAAAGATTGCCCAAGGCGATAAGGTTGGATTGGTTGGTAGCACTGGTTATTCCACAGGTCCACATCTCCATTTCACTGTCTACAAAAATGGAAAACTTATTGACCCTATGACCATTCTCAAATAGGTACGTTTATCAATGCCACTAATTTAAGTGGTAGTTGAATTTATTTAAGTGGTTGTTGAATTTGTTTAAGTGGTGGTTGAGCTTGTCGAAACTACCTCAATTGACAGTCATTTCTTTAGAATCAATGTTAAGTTAGTGACATTGGGGACATTTATGATAAAAAAATTTTTTGCCGTTCTATCAGTCTTGTTGATTTTGACCCCAGTTTTTGCCAAGACTTCTTTTTCTGTCCACGATTTGGATTCTTCAAACCATCTGCTTTATTCAGTGAACAACAATTTTGGTGGAGAAGATTTTTCCACTCTTTTTGACTGTCTTTTGGGCAAGACTTCCATGGACGGAAAATCCAAGCCCCTGACCTGTCTTCCTGAAAAAATCGAAATCCTTGGCAATGACAATGTCCAGATCAGAAACTCCTTTGGTGAAGCAAGATACAATCTTTCAAGCGGAAAACTTTTGTGGACAAAATGGGTTGGCGATTTCCAGACTTCTTTTTATGAATCTCCCGTCCATGTTGAAAGTCCCGATGGAAAATGGATTTGCGTTGAAGAAAAAAATCAGGGACTTTTTTTGGAGCAGGTGTCCACTGGTCTCAAGGTAAAAATCTCCGATGAAAGCGAAAACAGCGATCTAATAAAATGGTCTGATGATTCAAGATTTTTTCTCTATGAAGAAAATGGTGTAATCTATTTTGCTTCAACCGATGCCGCCATAAAAAAACTGTTGCCTCCATCCTCCATGCGAAAAATCGGGGAGGGGACTTTGGATTGCGTCCAGTGGTGCGGGGCGGAACTGTTTTATGTTTGCGGAGACATTGTTTATAAAATCGACCAAGGCGAACTTTACACTCGTGGATTGTTCTATCCTGTTTTGGGTAGCGGAACTCCAATTGCCCGACTTACAAACAATTTTGATTCCTTCCACGACAGTTTTTCGGTGAGTCCGGACAAAAAATATCTATTGCATTTGACATCTACCAAGCTGGCCACCCTTTATGCTTTGCCTCAGACTTTTGGATTCATGTCCGCCATCCAGATGGAGAGTCTGGTTGGTTTGAGCGGTTCGATTTTGGATGTGAAATCCTTTTGGACCAGCGATTCAGTCCCTGTTTTGTGGATCGAGAATTTGAGCTACACCAAAGGTAAGAAATCTGTTTCAGTCTACAGCATGGACAAGGGTCTAAAACTTTTGTCCCAGTACGATGAATCAAGGTATTTTGCTTTGTCTCAGGATAAAAAAAATCTGGCGCTTGGCTATGGCGAAAGTCTTGAGATTCGACAGATCGATGGATGGAAGCTGCTTAAAAAATTTGATGACGAAAAAATCCTCTCACTAAAATGGATGGGAAAAAATTCTTTGGTGGCGGGTGGTGTTAAGACTCTTTCAAGAATCGATTATAAAAATTCTGCTTGGGGAAAAACTGTCTTAACTTTGTCGTCCGTTAAAAACTCTTGCTATGAAAATGGAAATATCCGAGCCTGGACAGATTCCGACAGATTGTGCTATGAATATGACCGTGTAAAAAATTCCTGGTCGCTGCTGGGAAAAAAGAATGCACCTGTGAACAAGGGGTTTGCCTTGAACGGAAAATTCAGAGCCTACACTGCCGAATGTCCCAACCAGAGTTTTGAGAATGCTGTGTTTGTCAGGTCATTGGTTGCCCCGATTTTTACATACAGTTTAATAGAAGAAACTTCTGTTGAAAAAAAATCATCCGGTTCTGTGACGCTGGTTTTTGACTGCACAACTGGAAATGAAGGTCTGGCTCAGGTTTTGGCGGTGCTTGAAAAGTTTGGTCTCAGGTCAACATTTTTTATGAACGGTGAATTTATCCGTCGTTATCCTTTGGAGACTTGCCAGATTGTTGCCAGCGGAAATAAATGCGCGTCCGGATTTTTTACCACAGCCGATTTGTTGAGCAGTGATTTTAAGATTGATGCCGATTTTATCCAGAGAGGTTTGGCTCGCAACGAAGATGAATTTTTTGCCGCCACTGGTAAAGAGTTGGAACTTCTGTGGCATGCTCCAAATTTCCATTGCGATGATATGATGATTGAAGCAGGGTATGCGGCAGGCTATGATTATCTTGATTCGTCCATTGATTTTTCCGACCGTGTATCTTTTGAGGACAGCCTGAAATCTGGACAATATTTTACAGCCCATCAGCTTATTGAAAAAATAGTTGAAAATCTTCACGACGGAATGGTTGTTTGTGTGGATGTGGGAAATATCGGTGGCTCAAGAAGCGACTATCTTTATGAAAAAGTGGAAGATTTGATTAAATCCATCCAGTCTCAGGGATTTGAAATCAACTGATTGGAGGATTCCTATATTTTTAGGAGGATGTCACTGAAAAAGTGTAAAACCTGTCATCCTGAACTAGTTTCAGGATCTCTAATTGTATAATATATCTATAATTA
>JAZUEV010000103.1:0-9053 GCA_045640345.1 Treponema sp. | reverse complement strand
CATGGCTACGATCCGACTTGGTCCAAGCGTCCTTCATGGCGAAAGACTTGTTTCACCGGATGTCCGAGCTGGAATGGCAATGGTTATTGCTGCTATGGCCGCTCATGGTGAAAGTGTCATCAGCAATGTTTACCAGATTGAAAGGGGATATGAAGATTTGGTTGAACGACTGAAATCCTTGGGTGCCCATATTGAGAAGGTTGAAGTAAAATAAGGTCCCATAAACATAGGAGATTTCCAGGAGATTTCCGTTAACAGTTTTGTGGACTGTCGATTGAAAAGGAGTTTTTATGGCAGATATTTCAAATAGAATAACAAAAAAGTCTTATGCCGCAAAAAAGAAGGCCGCTATCAAGACTTTGAAAGCACAGACAAAAGAAAAAATCAAGGAACTGGAACTGCTTTATGCTGAAAATCCAGAAGAAATTCAGGCACGATTGGATGAAAAAGAAAAAAAGCGTATCCTGAAAATCCAGAAAGAAAATGGACGCACAGCATATAACGCTCGCCAGCCAAGACGATATTCCTTGGGGGAAGATATTTTTAATTCCATCAGCCACGGAATTGGTGCAGGATTGGGAGTAGCGGCTTTGGTTTTGTTGATAATCAGAGCGTTCACACATTTTACAAGCGACAAAGCTTTGATGGTGTCTGGATATTCGATTTTTGGTGCCACATTGTTCATAACCTACATGATGTCCACACTTTTCCATGCCCTCAGTCCTTTGACAGCAAGAAAAGTTTTTTCAATCCTGGACTATGATTCCGCATTTCTGCTTTTGGGTGGAACTTGTACGCCATTGATTTTCGCATACTTCGGTGCAAAATTTGTTGTTCCCTTGGTGATTTTATGGTCAATCATAGCAGCGCTTATCACCTTGTATTCAATTTTTGATGTAAAGGCAAGGACCTGGGCAGTGTTGAGTTTCCTTGTTCTTGGATGGGCAGCTACAATTTTCTTCTATAAATATGGTGCAGGAAATTACCAGATTAACAGGATTCTTCTTTTGGTGGGGTCAATCTCTTACACTGTCGGTGGATTTTTCGCCGGATATAGCAGAATCAGAGGATTCCATTGTGTCTATCACCTTTGTTCCATGGCCGGCAGCATCCTCCATTTCTTCGCCATCTACGGAATGAATTGATAGGGTCTTTAGAAATTGCGATTTTTAGAGATAACTTTGACGGATTTTGCATTTTTAGTTTGACATTTTTTATAAAAGTGTCATAATGAAAGAAGTTTCTAAAGGCATTTATTTTTAGGAAGCCTCTAAGAATTGTGTTTTTTAGAGATGCCCTTTAATTATAAATTTTTAGGAGATTACCATGGTCATTAAACCAATGATTCGCAGCAATATCTGCATCAACGCTCACCCAATTGGATGTGCAAAAGACACAGCCCGCCAGATTGCTTATATCAAAGAGCAAAAGACAAAACGTGGAATAAAGACAGCCGCAGAAGGTGGAAACGCACCAAAGACTGTTTTGGTTTTGGGATGCTCCACAGGTTATGGATTGGCAAGCCGTATCAGTGCCGCATTTGAATATGGAGCAGACACAATCGGTGTTTCTTTTGAAAAGGAAGCCACAGAAAAGAAGTACGGAACTCCTGGTTGGTATAATAATAAGGAATTTGACAAGGAAGCAACAGAGGCAGGTCTCAAGACTGTTACATTGAATGCAGACGCTTTCAGTGACGAGACTCGCAAAAATGTTATCGCTTTGGCAAAGGAATGGGGAAAGAAGTTTGACTTGGTTGTTTACAGCCTTGCAAGCCCCGTCCGCACAGATCCAGATACACAGGTTTTGTATAAATCAGTAATCAAACCAATTGGAACTGTTTACGCAGGTGCAGCATTGGATATGATGACTGGAAAAATCACACAGGCAAGCACAGACCCAGCAGAAGGTGACGATATTCCTAACACAGTAAAGGTTATGGGTGGAGAAGACTGGGAAAGATGGATGAAGCAGCTTAAGGAAGCAGATGTTCTTGCAGAAGGATGTCGCACAGTTGCTTATTCATATATTGGTCCAGCTTTGAGCCATGCAATCTATCGTGACGGAACAATCGGTGAAGCAAAGAAGGATTTGGAAAAGAGAGCTGGATTGATTGACGCATCCCTCAAGACAATTGGTGGTGCGGCTTATGTTAGTGTTAACAAGGGGCTTGTGACTCGTTCTTCAGCGGTTATTCCTATTATCTCTTTGTATCTTGGTGTTTTGTTCAAGATTATGAAAAAGCAGGGAACTCATGAAGGATGTATCGAGCAGATGGAACGTCTTTTTGCGGAACGTCTCTATACTGGCGAAAACAATGGTCCTGGAACTGTTCCTGTTGATTCAGAAAATAGAATCCGTATTGACGATTGGGAAATGGATCCAAAAGTTCAGTCAGAAGTTGACAAGATTATGCCAACCGTTACAGAAGAAAATGTTGCAGAAAATGTTGACCTGGATGGACTTCGCCACGACTTCCTTATTATCAATGGATTTGATGTTGAAGGTGTTGACTATGAAGCCGACATCGCTGATATGAGAGCCATTGATTAATTCTATCGATTAATTTTATCGATTAATTTTATCGATTAATTTTCCAAGTCCGCTTGGAGAGTATTTAGGAAATCTAAAAACATGGGGCATCTTGAAGAAGTGTTTTTTTGGGATGCCCTATGATTGTCATTCTGAACTTGATTCGGAATCTCTAAATTTATATATACTGTGATTCAAAAAGATGCTGAAATAAATTCAGCATGACACGAATAAAAATCATAAACACGGATAAGAATCATAAACACGGATAAAAATCATAAACACGGATAAAAATCATTAACACGGATAAAAGTCATTAACATGGATAAAAGTCATAAACACGGAAAAAAATCATAAACACGGAAAAAAATCATAAACACAGATAAAAATCATTAACACGAATAAAAGTCATTAACACGGATAAAAGTCATTGACACGGATAAAAGTCGTTAACACGGATAAAAGTCATTTCGACCGTAGTGGAGAAATCTACGCAAGCCATCCAGATGTCTTGCTATCGAGTTGCAGTTTTGCCACCAATGGGTATCAATTTTTTGCTTCACAAAAAAGCACTAAAACTCGTAGAAATATTAATGACTGTCTTTTAAGATTTTTTGTAAAAAATTTTCCATATTTCAGCTCCACATTTCTCAAGATTAGACTTTTTAGAGTTTTTTTATAAATTTGTAACTTTTTTTATTGATAATTTTTTATAATTTAGATACACTTCATTTCAGAATCTGTTAAGGAAAACTTCAAAATCGATTTTAGAGTCAACTTGGCGGATGAGATATTTTGAGTTTAGCAACTGGAGTTATCCAATTCAAACTTAAAATTTGCAGGCATTTTGAAAATCGCAAGCATCTTTTGAAAAGTATTTTTAAGATGCCAATATTTTTGGATGCCCTGGATGAGTGGAAGGTCTTAATTTTTATTACCATTAAGGAGTGATATAATGAATATGATGAAAAAATTTTTGGCATTAGGTGCTGTCCTTGTTATTGGAACATTGTCCGTATTTGCTCAGTCAATGGATGATATGAGCTATATTGACAAGATTGGTAGCGAACCTCGTGATGAATTCTTGGCTGAGATTGAATCAATTGGTTCTTTGGCTGATTTTATGTTTGATAACCTTGAGTCACAGGGTTTGAATGTAAATGAGCTATATGAAATCACCATGGATGAAGCTGATGAAGAAGATTTGGATGCTTGGGAATCAACAAATGCAGTTGTGGCAAGCAAAGCCAAAAAAAATGATGTCTATTTAGGTATGATAATTAGAGGAATCGATATGAATTCAGGTGAAGTGGATGGATGGATTGTGTTTAGCCACTTTTTGAATAAGAACGATATTGATTCATATCTCTTCTACTTTGCAGCATCCGTGTATTGATTTTGATTCGTGCCTTCAGGGTACATTAAATCGGGAGCCTCTAGGACTTTTGTTTTGGAGGTGTCCATGAATAAAACTCGAAAGGGGAGTTTACGGACTCTCTTTTTTTGTCGAAATGGATATTATGAGAAAATTTAAAAAGATTTTGATCCTGGCCTTTGTTTTGATTTCCTTCTCTTTTTCCGCATTTGCCTATGATGTGGATAGTTCCTTGTTTTTGTATTTCAACAATGTTCCTAGGGATGTTTTTGAGGAAGCCGTTGGGGCAAAGATTTTTGAAGAACAATCAGTTTTTCAGTTGATTGGTTTTTCCAGTAGTTTTTCCAGTTTTGAACGAGTTGATATGAACAATATGCAGGAAGCAGAGAAATCTGTTTTTGATTTTGTGAACGAAAAAATATCTTCCAAGGCAAATGAAAATGATATCTATGTGAGCATCGTTATTGAAGAAATGGATATCCTTGGAGGAACTTTTAACGGTTGGGGTGCAATCTCCCATAAATCCTCCGACTCCGATGTTATGAGTCGCCTATATCATTTTTCCGCCGATTTTTAAGTTCAAAATGGTCACAAAAAAAATATCTTGAATAAACAATCGGTCATTTTTGAGATTTCTCCACTCCGGTCGAAATGACGTGCCCCCAATGTGTGTCGGAAAATTAACAATCGGTCCTCCATAAAATCAACCATATTTTAAAGAGACATCGTTAGATGGCTCGAATCCGTGTGACAACAAAAAAAAGTGTCATAAAATAAGCAATCGGATTTTCCAATCAACATTCTGCTGTTATCCTGTGGCGACAGTCGATTTTTTTTGTGCTGTGTGATAGAATGGATTGGAGGAGGAATGATTATGCCTTATGACGTTATAGAAAATGCCTTAGCAACACTTGATGAAGTTGAGCAAAAAGAAGTGATGGATTTTGTTTTATATTTGGTCGCCCGAAAACAGAAAAATCAAGAAGAAAAAAAAGACACAAGTTTTATAGATGAAGCGTGTGGCTGTATTTCCGATGAACAAGCAGAAGATTTGAGATCATGTTGCGGATTGCATTTTTAGAGATGTTTAGAATATGAGCAAAAATCTAGTTTAAATTTCAAGTGCAGTTTATAACGTAATCCATAAAGAGGTGTCACACGGATTCGGAAAATCTACGATTTTCCTTTAAACAAGAGATTAAAAAACAAGTGTCTTGAATAAACATACGGTCGTTTCTGAGATTTCTCCACTGCGGTCGAAATGACACGCCCCCAAACAAGTGTCGTGGAATAAACAAACGGATTTTCAAATCACCAGATGGTTGTTATTCCTTCGATTTCTGTCAATTTTTTCACCCTTCCATCAACCAGTCCAGCGCGTAAATCTGCTTGATTCCGTTGTGGGAAATTTCGTTACATTCATCCAGTGTAATCAGAAATTTTGGATAGGAATCTTTTATGGCTTTTAAGGGTTTTAGTTCTCTGTTCAAAGTTTCTTCATTCGTGACGGAAAGAGAAACCTGATAATATTCTGGCAGTCCATTTTTTATTGCGACAAAATCAACTTCCATATCACCAAATTTTCCCACATAAATTTCATAGCCACGACGCAATAATTCCAGATAGACAATGTTTTCTAAAACAAAACCATCGTTGCCTGTTTTGCTGCCCAGCATAAAATAATGAAGTCCTGTATCAACGGCATAATATTTTTCGAGGCTTTTCAAAAATTCTTTACCCTTTATGTCGTAGCGGGTTGCTTTATAAAACAGATAGCTTTCTGTAAGTGCCGTATAACAATTTTCTACAGTGGCGCTGGCGGTTTTTCTCCCACCTGAAGTCAGTGTGTCGCTTACTTTTTTGCATGAAGTCAGATTGCCAATATTGGAAAGACTATATTTTGTAATTTTTTCAAGAACATCTGAATCAGAAATCTTTTTACGCTGAAGAATATCTTTTAAAACAATTGTAGAATAGATTCCCCTCAAATAGTCCCTAATCATTTCTTTGTCGTTCAAAAGATTTGGAATATAAGGAAAACCACCAAACATTACAAACTGGTTATATGATTTTCTGTTTGGTTCCATTGGAATTCCAGAGACTTGAGTACAAAGCTCACAATATTCGGAAAAAGAAAGAGGCAACATTTTTATTTCGATATAACGTCCGCTTAAAAGTGTTGCAATCTCGCCGGAAAGCATGTAAGCGTTTGAGCCTGTAAGATAAAGGTCGATGTTGTCCTTGAGAAATAAACTGTTGATGGCCTTTTCAAATTCCGGGACCATCTGAATTTCATCAAGAAAAATATAGTTCATTTTTTTTGGAACAAGATTTTTTGTTATCTGATTGTAAAGTTCGTGGTAGTCATAGAGGTGTTCGTTTTCAATTGCGTCTAGATTAATTGACTGGATGCACTCCTGTGGAATTCCTTGAGACAGAAGCGTTTTTTGGAATCCCTTAAGCAAAGTTGATTTTCCGCACCTTCGAACTCCGGTTACCACTTTGATGATTTTTTTGTTTTGCCATTTAAGCAGTGTCTGGTGAAATTCTTTTCTGATTATCATACTAGGATTTTATAATACTTTGTAAAATTTGTAAAGTTTTTTAGTTGCAAGTTAAAAACTTTTGAATTTTGAAGAGTTTTTTATTTGTAGGTGAAAAAATGGTGCTGCTGAAAAGGATTAGGCGAATGTCGTGTTTAAAATTGCGTGTGAAGTTTATAATGTAATCCAAAAAGATTGTCACACGGATTCGGAAAATCTACGATTTTCCTTTAAACAAGAGATTAAAAAAACAAGAGTCGTGAATAAACAAACGGTCGTTTCTGAGATTTCTCCACTGCGGTCGAAATGATGTGCCCCCAATGTGTGTCTGGAAATTTATAATCGGTCCTTCCCAATTTAACCAAGCCCCCAACAAGTGTCTATAAGTTTATAATCGGTTCTTCCAAATTTAACCGACCCCCAATGTGTGTCTTGAATAAACAATCGGTCCTTCCAAAATCAACCAAGCCCCCAAATGTGTGTCTATAAATTTGTAATCGGTCCTTCACAAAATCAACCATATTTTAAAGAGACATCGTTAGATGGCTCGAATCCGTGTGACAACAAAACAAGTGTCTTGAATTGACAATCGGTTGTTTCTGAGATTTCTCTACTTCGGTCGAAATGACGTGCCCCCCAATGTGTGTCTTGAATTATCAATCGGTTGTACGCCATAACAAGCGGACCGCAACCAAGTGTCTTGAATTAACAATCGGTCCTTCTAAATTTAACAGTCCCCCAACAAGTGTCATAAAAAAAACAATCGGTCCTCCAGAAAATCAACCATATTTTAAAGAGACATCGTTAGATGGCTCGAATCCGTGTGACAACAAAAAAAGTGTCGTGAAAATAAACAATCGATTGATAATAGCTGTTTGATTTCGACAAGCTCAATCGGCATAGCCAAAAGTCCGTGGTGGTTGAGCCAGTCGAAACTACCACAAAAACAACAGTCCCCAAACAAGTGTCGTGGAATTAACAATCGGTCATTTCTGAGATTTCTCCACTTCGGTCGAAATGACGTGCACCCAAGTGTGTGTCTTGAATAAACAATCGGACACATGCTATCACCAACCAGTCCCCTATTGGATAAATCTTTTTAAGACCATTATCAAATACATAAATATGTGCTATAATATGTACATCTCTAAAAAATATCAATAAAAAGGTTGTGACCATGGCGGAAAAAGAAAATACTGTTTACATTTTAGACTCCTACGGACTCATCTATCGAGCTTACTATGCACTTTTGAATCATCCTTTGACCAATTCCAAGGGCGAGAACGTGGGCGCCGTGTCCATTTTCTTTAGCAATCTTCTATCCCTTTTGACCAAGCACAAACCAAAATATCTGGCAGCCGCTTTTGACTCAAGGACACCAACTTTCCGTCACAAGATGTATGACCAGTACAAGGCCAACCGACAGAAGACTCCAGACGACCTTCACGCCCAGGTTCCAATGATTGAGGATGTGCTTGAAAAATTGGGTGTTCCTGTTTTGCGTGCCGATGGATTTGAAGCCGACGACATTATTGCCACAGTCGCAAAAAAATGTGAAAGCTCAGGCATGGACTGCAGGATTTTAAGCGCCGACAAGGATTTGCTCCAGCTGGTTAACGACAATTGTATGGAGATGCAGCCAGATAAAACCAACGGTGGATGGGAGACTGTTGATTCTGCCAAGGTTGAAGAAAAATGGGGCATCCCTCCCAAGCTGATTCTGGACTATCTTTCGCTGATAGGGGACGCATCCGACAATGTGCCTGGGGTGAGCGGTGTGGGACCAAAGACTGCACTGAAATTCCTTTTGCAGTATGGTTCACTGGATGGTCTTTACGAACATTCCGACGAAATCAAGGGGGCCATTGGAAACAAGGTTCGTGACGGAAAAGAGGACGCATATTTTTCAAAAAAACTTATCACCTTGGACTGCAATGTTCCAGTGGATTTGGATTTTGGAAAATTTACCACCGATGATCTGAATTATTCCCAGGCCGCCAAAGTCCTTTATGATTTGGGAGTCACGAAAATCTCTGAAAAATATTCAAAACTTGGAGGAGTTCAGGGAGAACTTTTTGAATTGGAAAGCGATTCCCCGGACAAAGGTGAAAAAAGTTTTATCCAAAAAGATGAAGAAATCCTTCAGGTGAAAAAAAATGTGGGAAACTACAAGAGCGTAACTGAAATCGAACAACTTTCTTCCATTATACAGAGCATTTTGGACAGCGAAAAAAAGATTTTTGCCTTCGACACTGAAACCGACAGTCTGGACTCTATGAATACAAATCTTGTGGGATTCAGTCTTTGCCAAAAAACAGGGGATGCGGTTTATGTTCCAGTGATTCTGCCAGGTGGAATGTTTGCCCCAAGGACTATCTCAAAAGAGGATTGCATCTCTCAGCTTTCAAGACTTTTGGACAATCCAGAAGTGACCGTCATCATGCACAATGGAAAATTCGATCTCCATGTGCTTTTTGCCAACGGTTATAAAAATCATCCAAAGTGCAAGATTGTGGATACCATGGTTGCTGCCTGGCTTTTGGACCCCGATGCCACAGGAAAATCCCCTTACGGACTTGAATATCTGAGCGAAACAAAATTGG
>JAZUEV010000102.1:0-1554 GCA_045640345.1 Treponema sp. | reverse complement strand
TCTTTTCTTTGCATTTTAAACGAAAATTGTAATCATATTTTGTTATAATATTTATAGTTGTGAGATTTTCAGTAATCACTAATTAAAACCCGTAAAAAAAGGGGAGAGAGTTTTTAGATTCCCTTTCCCCTGAAATGATTTTTCAATTGGTTATTTGTTGTATCCCTTGATGTTTCGGATGAGCATCTGGATTGTGGAATTTAAAACCGTATCAGTCTTAAGTTGCTCTGAAATTTTTTCATAGCTATGCAACATCGTGGTATGGTCTTTTCCTCCAAATTCATCTCCAAGTTCTGGATAAGAATAATCACAAAGTTCTCTAGCAATATAAATAGCAATCTGTCGAGGAACCAAGACTTTTTTAGAGCGATGACGACTTTTCAAATCACTGATTGATATATTGTAATGTTCGGATACGACTTTTTGTATTGTGTCAATTGTAACTGCACCCATTGATGCTTGAGAAACCGTATCGCTAAGTTGTTTTTGAGCAATTTCCATTGTTACGGGCTTGTCCAACAAATCAGCATAAGCCAAAAGTTTTGTAAGACAGGCTTCTAGTTCACGAACATTTGATTGGACATTTTTTGCGATGTATTCAATCACGTCTTCCGGAATGGTTTGTCCCATGAGCGACAGTTTTTTCTGGAGGATTGCGTATCGAGTTTCATAGTTCGGTGGATTGAGATTAACGGTCATTCCCTTGGAGAAACGAGTTTTTAATCTTGTGGCCATATCTTTTAGTTCTGAAATTGGTCGGTCACAAGTGAAAACCATTTGGCTTTTAATTCTGTCCAGTTCTTCAAAAGTATGAAACAGTTCTTCCTGAGTTTGAGCTTTTCCAAGCAGAAAGTGGATATCATCCATCAAAAGGATATCAAGTTTACGATATTTTGCTTTGAATTTTTCAACATTGTTTTCACGGATTGAAGATGTAAACTCATTTGTAAAATTTTCCGCAGTGAGATATTTGATTTTTACATCACCATTGTTTTTTTCGTATATATAGTTACCGATGGCCTGCATAAGATGGGTCTTTCCTAAACCAGAGTCTCCGTAAATCAACAGAGGATTATATGCACGACCTGGGTTATCAGCAACCGCTTGGGATGCTTTGTATGCAAGTTCGGCATTTTCTCCACGGACAAATGTATCAAAAGTAAATTTATCGTCAAGTTTGCTTTGTTGTTTATGGATATCAACTTGAGGTATTGGCGATGGATTTGATATTGGCACAAAATTTTCTACTGGTTTTTTGAAAGTCGCAGAATTTTGGATTTCTTCAACCTTTGTCTCTTGGGACTGTAGTGGTTGAGGGGGCTGGACTTGGACCGAGGATGGGCTTGATGCAAAATTGTTTCGTGGAACATGTTTCAATGTCACATTTTGACCAGTAAGTTCTAAAATTTTAGCTTGGACATTAGTAACATATCCTCTGCTAACCATTGCTTTCCACATAAACTCTGAGGGGACTGAAACTGTTATTTCTGAAAAAGTATCTTTGACATATTCCATGTTGAACCAAAGCTTAAATTCATCTTCTTTACCATTTTG
>JAZUEV010000101.1:0-3107 GCA_045640345.1 Treponema sp. | reverse complement strand
AAGACAGAACCCATGCCGCCCATGCCACTGCTCATTCGTCTAAATATAATGATATATATGACAATCAGGATAATAAGAGGCAGCATATTCCAGAAAATCTGCATTGAAGCACTATTGCGCTTTACTTCTCGAGAATAAGTGACCTTTTTTTCGTCCATCAGTTTAAGGAAATCTTCAGTCAAGAATCCAACCGTACGTACTCCCTGATCCCCTTTAGGACCACCGCCAAATATTTTCATAAAGCCGGTCTTTTCTGTAGGAGCACCTTTTCCATCCATAATTTTGTAGCCAATGAAGTAGGTATCCCCTACGACAACTGTATTGATGTCGCCTTTTTCAATCATGGTTCGGAATTCAGAGAATTCTACAACATTTCCATCTGGTTCGTTGCCAATAAACAGATTTGCCACAAAAAAAACTGCCAAAACCAACAGGATAATTGGAATAAATGGAAATTTCTTAGGCTTTTTTGGCGAATCATCTTTGTCATCGTCATCAGTCTGTGGGGCGAATTTAAAAAAACTATATGGATCGTTTGGGTCACGGTCTTTTTTTTCTTCGTCTTTGTCGCTCATTTTTTCCTCGTAAAAATTATATTTAATATAGAAGAAATTTATCTATTTTTATAAAACAGGATCAGGGCATATCCAAAAATACTGGGCATCTCTAAAAATTGCAATTTTTAAAGACTCCCTTAGATTTTAGAAATTCCCACAAAAATCCCGCAGTCGCACACTTACAGAAATGCTACTATATAATATAGAACAATTTTTTGCTATCGTCTATAAAAATCACAAAAAAAACCGCCCGATTTGGACGGTTCTGTAAAAGTTTTTTTTCTAGGCTTCTATCTGGATAAGATTTCCCGATTCAACTTCCGCATAAACAGACTGTCGAGCTCTGTAAGGATTTTTTATAGCCATAATCTGTTCCCTAAGTTCCGTCATCTGGATTTTCAAAAGATTTCTGTTCTTTTCATTTTGAGCCAAAACCTGGGACTGGAGATGGGAAAGATCATTTTGAAGTTTCTCGATTGGAACAATGTCAGCAGAATTATATGTGGATGCGGAGGATTTTACACCAAGATAAAGTTTCTGCATAGGTTCAATCACTTTCTGCAAAGAACCAATCCCTTCGACAATCTGGTTTTCCAATTCAGCGTGCGCCAAAAGAGACTCTGAATCTTCCCTGGCGATTTCCCCTTCCTGCATCTCAAGAACCTTTAAATACTCTTGAAACCTTGCACGTTGTTTTTCCAAAAGAGTCTTAAATCTTTTTACAATCGCAACTCTTTCGGCCAATTCTTCCTGACTCAAAATATCGCTCATCTGTTCCTCCCACCAGGGTTAACCGGTTATGCTGATTGTGGGACTATCAACTGGCATCTTGACAGCATTGTTCGCCTGGGTATTGGAAGCAGTTTCCCAAGATTCTCTCAATTGATTAAGCAAATTTAAGATAAATTCAAGTTTAGCTTTATCATGCTTAATTCCGGCTGTCAAAAGTTCTTTGTTAAAATAGATATACAAGGACATTAGATTCTGGGCGATTTCTCCACCCTTTTCCATGTCCAAACTGACCTGAAGTTCTGTAATGATGTCCTGGACTTTCTGCACGTGGATTCCAAATTTTTCAATATTGTCGGCAAGGATTTTACCGTCACTTTGAATCATGGCGATGGCTTCCTCCAGATGAGAACATGCCCCCTGATACAACATGACAACTAATTTTCCCTGGCTGGCAGTCTTTACTCCAACTTCTCGGTAAGTATTGTAACCATTGCCGTATGAATTATAGTTCATCCATTTCCTCTCGAACTCAACTTTTTGATGGAACAAAAATGTCCCTAAAGAATTTTCGGATTTTTATGGACGATTGTTTAGAGAATCTCTAAAAATTGCAATTTTTAAAGACCCAAATTTCCAAACCCCTCAATTAGCACCTACTGAAAATCTCTCAATTTCAAATCACAACGGAACACAGTTGCAAATTTTATTTGAAGTTCAAAAAGGGGTAAAAAAAGAAAAAGAACTAAAAATACTTTTTCAGCAAACACTAATTATCAATTCCTTCGATCTTACCAAAACCATGGAGATGTTCCTTCCAGAATTTTTCGTCCAAATCAGAAACATCAACTCCAGGAACTTTTGTGTCGCTAATGGAATGGACAATTTTATTTCCACCAAGATAAATAGCCACGTGGAAAATTTTTCCATCCCTCATAAAGAAAACCAAATCTCCAGGTTGAGCTTGGTCTTGATTTATTGGAACAGTTTTTTCAAAAAGACCACCAGAGGATTTTGGCAAAGTCCCCAGTCCCCCATCTTTCGCGCTTTGATACACTAGACCTGAACAGTCCATTCCATTTTTATCGGCTCCACCATAGACATAAGGAACCCCAAGATATTTTTTTGCGGCATCCAAAAATTTTTTTCTTTTTCCCTCCACATTGATTTTTTGGAAAATTTCTTCCGCTGACTGATTATCCGTTGAACTAAGTTCGGACATTTGCGTCACAGGAATCTCAAAAATTTCTTCATCACTTTCAATCACTTGGTCAACCCAATTTGCATCCGAACTGATTTCAGTCTTTTGTTCAGTTTTGGACTTTGGTTTTTCTTCGGTCTGGGGAACTGGATTTTTTGGTGACACAAATTTACCAACAACCCCCTTCACTGCAAAAATAACAGTCAACACACAGGCAAAATATTTTATGACCTTCGATAAAATCTGTCTATCTTTTTCTTTCATATTTATTTTCATAATCCAATTATCTACGATTAGTACGTCACTGTCAAATTTTATTTCCGATTTGATTTTGTGGGACTGGTTGGCGATTGCTTATGTCCGATTGTTCATTTTACGACACTTGTTTGGGGCTGGTTGGCGATAGCTTATGTCCGATTGATAATTTAACGACACTCGTTTGGGATTGGTTGGTGATTGCTTATGTCCGATTAATCATAGCAAAGACACTTGTTGGGGGCTGGTTGTTTTTGGAATAACCGATTAAAAATTTACAGACACTCGTAGGGGGCTTCGTCATTTCGACCGCAGTGGAGAAATCTCAGAAATGTCCGATTGTTAATTCAAGACACTCGTGTTGG
>JAZUEV010000100.1:0-2490 GCA_045640345.1 Treponema sp. | reverse complement strand
GCAAGCCGTGAACTGTGCAACACTGGAAAAGAAGAAGAATTTATTGTCCACATCATTTGTCCAAAGTCCAGGCCCTATGACCAGGGTAAAGAAACCAATGTCTGTGGAATAATCGTCACCCATTTGAAATAATGGTTGTCTCAAAAAAATCCAATCTTTAAGAATGCCCAAATCATTTGCAGGATTGCTAGGAGGATTTATGAAAAAACTTGCAGGACTTTTGTGTGTCACATTTATGTTGACTTCGATTTTTGCTGATGATTATTCCCGGCAGATCAGTAAAGCATTGCCAAAGGTACAAAAAATCAGTGACGCATATTTTACTGCCCACGAATATCCATTGGATGAATCTGAATGGAATTTTATTCCAGCCGACGACCCCAGTTTTTATTATACAAGCCGAGTTGATTTTTCCGACCCAGCGAATCCTGTTTTGATTTGGGAAGGAACGGAGGTTCAGTTCAACTTTAGCGGTACAAAACTTGGTCTCAGATTCAAAAACAGCAATTCGGAAACCAGTTACTACAATGTTACCGTTGATGACCAGATTTATCTTTTGCACATGGAACCTCGGATTGAATGTGATTATGTGCTTGAAAAAAAATTGAAAGACGGAAATCATACCTGCAAAATCTTCAAACGAAATGAGGCTGGCATGATAGACACTTTCTGTGGCGTGGATGTGGAAATCAAGCGTGGTAGAAAATCTACAGGAAAACTTGGAGCAAAACCTGAGCCTCTTCCAAAGAAAATCGAATTCTATGGAGATTCAATAACCGCTGGTGTCTGTACTGAAACCGGGGGAAACGACTCCTATGAAACCGACCAGATGATAACTCACAATGCCTATACATCCTATCCTGCCATTGTGTGCCGTGACCTTGGTTATGAGCTTTCCGATATAGCTGTCGGTGGAACTGGAATCACGTGCAGCTGGAATGACTTTATAATCAGTAAATCCTGGAAAAAACTTTATGCCAAATCCTATGGTGCTGATTATGATTTTTCAACAGGCCGTACTCCAGATATTGTTGTTCTTAATCTTGGACAAAACGATTTTGGATATCCAGCCAGCAAGGGTGAAAAAATTTCTCCTAATTTTACTGACAGATATTTTGAAATGCTCAGGGAAATCAGAAATCAATATCCAGATGCATGGATAATTTGCGCCACCGGTGGAATGAGTGCCATAAAAGATTGCAAAGAGTTGGGCAAGGGAATAACTGATGCCGTCAAAAAGATGGATGACCCAAAAATCCTTGAAATGACTTACAAAGCTTTCACCTATAATCATCCAAGAGTTGATACCCATATCCTTATGGCAAAACAGTTGGAAAAATTCATCCAAGAAAAAATCACTTGGTAAATTTTAATCGTAGAGGGCGTTTCTAGGAGTTTTGTTCTTGGAGATGCCCGAAATTTTTTTAATAAATTTGAATTTTTTAAAAAAACGTGATATATTATAAACAAGGGATGGGGAAAATCTTTTGAAACTTAATGGACTTGCAAAAGTTTTTATTTTAGTTGGACTTAGTTTTTGAAAAGGCCGTGAGGTTTGAATGGTTTGTTCAAATGCAGTTCGCTGAAACGAATTTTTGTTGAGGAGGAAAATATGAAAAGATTGTCCATGATAACTCTCGCCATTTTTGTTGCATTGATTTTTAGTTGCAAAGTTTCGGTGGTGGTTAACGAACATTCTGTTTTGTCGTCTATTGAAATCGAGACTCTTCCTACAAAAACTGTTTATCTTCTTGGGGATGAACTTGATACCGAGGGTCTTTCTGTCCGGGCGAATTATAATGACGGTTCCTCAAAAATTGTAGATGGCTGGTCCGTGGATAATTTTACGTCGGAAGTCAAAAACGAAAGTCTTCTATTAACTGTTGTCTATCAGGAAAAAGATTTGGAGAAAGATGCCTTTTTCTCCGTAAAGATTTGTCCAAGGCTTACCTCGATTTCTCTTTCTGGAGAACTTGAAAAGACTCGATATGAAGTCGGTGATGAATTTTCTGGTTCGGGTGTTTCGGTTCTTGCTGAATATGAAGACGGATCTTCCGCTGCTGTTGATGGATGGACTGTTGATTTTGATTCCTCCAAAGGTGCTGTCCTCCAAGATCTTACTGTGACTTATGAAGAAAATGGAATCTCCCGACAGACTGGTACTTTGCCTGTTATGATTCTCTACGATTTTCATTCTGTCCCAGAGTCTTTCCAGTATAATGGTACATTGGGTGAAAATGGAAAGTATATAATCTTTGGTGATTGGCCTCAGACGATTGTTCCTAAGGATTCCGACTTGGTTTTGGATGAGGAGCCGTCGATTTTTATGGGTCAAAATGCCTATTATGTTGGAAACGATGGAAACTATTATTCCAAAATCTTGGAAAATGGAAATTCAAATGTTAGCTATTCTGATGGTTCAACCCCGAATTCTGTAAAGAACAATTCCTATCGAATATTTAAGGTAGAACCTCTGAAATGGAGAGTCCT
>JAZUEV010000099.1:0-2429 GCA_045640345.1 Treponema sp. | reverse complement strand
GCTTTGAAAAATTTCCCATCCGCGGAAAAACCTTTTGACTGGTTCAGCGTGGAGTGCGAGAATTTTGAAAGCATCCACAACCACAACGCCTACGCCTATACAGAACTGTAGTTGCGATTTTTGATGGAGTCTTTAAAAATTGCAATTTTTAGAGATGTCCTTGACTTTTGAGGAAGAAGATGACTTATTTTTTTGAAACATACGGTTGCGAAATGAACAGGGCTGAATCTGCATCCCTGGAACAGCTTTTGATTTCCCGTGGATGGACTTGTGCCGAATGTGCAGAAATTTCTGACATGGTTATCATCAACACTTGTTCAGTGAGAGCCTCCGCCGAAACCAGAATTTTTGGAAGACTGGGCTTTTATTCGGGGTTGAAGAAAATACGCAATTGCGAAAAAGATGCCAAGGTGAAGTCCCTTGAAAAAGCGGCTGAGTATGTCAAGGATGGACCTGTTCCTTTGACTGTTGTTGTCATGGGATGTATGGCGGAACGTCTGCTTGCTACATTCAAAAAGGATTGGCCTGTCATCGACTATGTGGTGGGGACCTACGCCAAGAATTCTTTCGGACAGATAATCACAGCCGTGGAAGAGGGTAGAAAGCCTGTTGATATTGAGGAAGCCCCGGTCTACACATTTGCCGAATCATCCTACGAGCAGGGAGCTTTTTCGACTTTTGTTCCAATTATGAACGGATGCAACAATTTCTGTACCTACTGCATTGTTCCCCATGTTCGGGGCAGGGAGATTTCAAGACCGGTTTGCGAAATCCTTAAGGAACTGGATGTGCTTTCAAATAGAGGGGTCAAGGAAATCACTTTGCTGGGACAGAATGTAAATTCATACAAGGACACAGACGGCACTGATTTTCCTGGACTTCTACAAAAAATCCTGGACCACTTGGATCAAACAAAATCTTCTATTGATTGGGTAAGATTTGAATCCCCCCATCCAAAGGATTTTTCGGACAAGCTCATTGAACTTATGGC
The DNA here is from genome assembly GCA_045640345.1 of Treponema sp. Classification (GTDB taxonomy): domain Bacteria; phylum Spirochaetota; class Spirochaetia; order Treponematales; family Treponemataceae; genus Treponema_D. The sequence continues at coordinate 1,438 of JAZUEV010000099.1, read as the reverse complement.
AAGGGATGAAAGAATCTGCCGTGGAATCCATCTTCCAGTTCAGCATGGCTCTACAAAAGTCCTTAAGGAAATGAATCGACGCTACACAAGGGAGCAGTATCTTGATTTGGTTGACCGACTTAGAAAAGCAGTCCCGGATTTGGCTTTGACCACCGACATCATGCTGGGCTTTCCTGGTGAAACCGATGAAGATTTTGAACAGGCAGTCTCTCTTATGAAGGAAGTCAAATACAATTCAGCTTTCATGTATTACTATAATCCCCGTGAAGGAACCCCTGCCGCAACTTTTGAAAACCAGATTCCGGTGGAGCTTAAAAAAGAAAGACTCCAGAAGATAATCGACATGCAGCTGGAAATTACAACCCAGGTTCTGGAAAAGCGTGTTGGTAGGACAGTAAAAGTTTTGGCTGACATAATCAGTCGTGACAGTAAGGACGAGATTTTGGGAAAGACCGCGCAAAACGAAAGGGTAGCATTCAAAGCTCCTCAGTCCGTCATTGGAAAATTTGTGACAGTCCATCTGGATAGTCTCAACGGAAACACTTTCAAGGGAACCATGGTTCAGTAAGGAGTACCTATGTCGATTAAACTGATTCTGGGGGTGGCGCTGGCTGTGTTCATCTCCCTTTTCACTGGATTCAATCTGGATAACAAAGCATCCCTTTGGTTTTTCCATACATTCAAGGATTTGCCTGTGGTGGCTCTGGTCCTTGGTGGATTTGTGTTGGGCGTGATAGTTACAATCCTTGTTTTTGCCATCGGTGGAAAAAAGAAAAAATAGATTCCCTGATTTGTGACTGAAATCCTCTGCCTGTAAAATCCTTTAAAAGACGTTCCACAGATTTTAAGCTGGCAAACTGATTTTATTCGACGGAGGATTTTTTCACAAATTTAATCAATTTTCTTCTATTATATATGCTCAATTTATAGTTTCCCCAACTGATTTTGTATCCATTTTTGTGCATTGGAATTTTGTTTTTCAATTCCTGCAGATTTTTTCCGATACTGATACGGATGGACTGTAAAAAAATTTTTGTCATAGCTTTATCTTTTGTTTTCTCGACCATTGTTTCTGCCCAGAACGCACAGGATGTAAAATCTGCCGCACTGGAAAAAGCATCCGCCGATGAAACTGTTGAGTATATTTTAAGCCACATAAGCTCCAACCAAAGTGACAGTGAAAGACGTTCCCTTTTGTCTTTTGTTGCAGGAATCCAGGAATTGTGCGGTGATTGGATGGGTGCCGCTGAGTCGTACAACCAGGCCGCCCACATTGTTGGATACAATGAATCAGGTTTCCCTCAATACACGGGGGACTACCTTTATTTGTGCGCCGCAAGATGTTACCTGAACTTTGGTGATTCCGTTGCCGCTGAAAAAAGTTTAAACTCCATTACGGATGAGCTGAAGGACTACAGGCAAGTCGGATCGTAGCCAT
>JAZUEV010000098.1:0-1666 GCA_045640345.1 Treponema sp. | reverse complement strand
CAGTCTTCAAGGATTCTTGAAACAGACTTAAATTGACCGTTGGATGTTAAAATCTGGTCGTCCACCTGTCTACTTCTGATTACAAAAGGAAAACAAAGATTCGGCACAGAAATTACAGATTTTCTTTCATCCTGTCCAAATATTTCCAGATGGATTTTCCTATCCCCTTCGGAAACCAAAATCTTCCACTCCCCTGCATCATAGGTTCCGCTTGTCTTAATTATAGCAAAAAAAGCTGATTCTGTCGCCTGTTTTTTGATTTTTTCAACAGAAACTAAATCATTTTCCAAAGACACCTTGATTCCCGAACTAGCGATTTCCATGGGAGATGTGGCCTGGCAGATTTTCCTTACAAAATCATAAGGGACTCGTTTTTTGGCACCAACAAAATCGATTGCCCTGTAAACAATTTTTCTTTTTATCGATGGAGGTAAACTTAAAAATGTCTTAAAATCAAAAATAATTTTATCATTGCCTAGATTTTTATAGTGAATAGCTTCCAAAGATTCCACTAGAATTTGGTCAAGGGCATTTCCATCATCCCTAAGTTTTTCCGATAGATTCATAACAGCCGATTGCCAGCCTGGAAATTCATTGTCCAAAAAGGGAACCAGATTTTGTCGAATCCTGTTTCTGGTAAAAGATGTGTCAAAATTTGTGGAATCTGTCCTATAAACAACATCCAAGGATTTAAGATAATTTTCAATTTCCATTCGGCTTATTTCAATGAGGGGTCGCAAAAAATATCCACGCTTCTCTGGTATTCCTCCCAACGCATTTGAATCACCTCCAGAAAGAAAACGCATTAAGACTGTTTCAAGCTGGTCATTTTTGTTGTGGGCAAGACAGATATAATCAATTTTATGCTGATTCCTAAAATCCTCGAAAATCTCATACCTTAGCCGCCTGGCTCCATCTTCTATGCCACAGTCAAAATTTTTTGAAACTTCCTCCACTTGTCCACGAGGCAAATCATAGCGAAAACACTCCACCCCCAATTTTTTACAATAGTCCTGAACAAAAACCGCATCTCCTTCTGTTTCCGATTTTTCACGAAGATTGTGGTTCACGGTCACTACTTTGAGACCAATGTTTTTAGGAAGAATCTTTGAAAGGCAGGTCAAAAGCGATATGGAATCAGCCCCACCACTAACAGCAACGGCAAGCATCATGGGGGAAGAAAAATCAAGTCCCAATGTCAATAGTTTTTGCCCAACCTTTGTTTCAAAAGCACTTTGGATTTTATTCATCTAACTTGTCCCGTATCCAGTCCATAAAAAAAGCAGCCCCTGAAAAAGAGACTGCCTTGCTATATCCAAACTAAATCTTCTATGAAAGATAAAGATATCTATAAAAATTGTTGCTTCTATAGACCCCCCTTAGATTATTAGCGCTTTGGAGGTGCGATTGTAACGATCAAAGATTCTGGGTTGGTAAGAACTGTCACCTTGTCGCTCAAGTTCAAATCTTTGATTGAAAGTTTTCCACCGATTTCCAATGCAGAAACATCAGCAGAAATTGAAGTTGGCATATCACCTGGAAGTGCCTTTACCTTTACTTCAGGAACATGCTTTACCATGAATCCACCCTTCAAAACACCAGCTGGATTTCCCTGGAGACGAATCTTGATAACTGCTGTGATTGGCTTATTTCCGCTAACAATGTG
>JAZUEV010000097.1:0-5304 GCA_045640345.1 Treponema sp. | reverse complement strand
ATCAGAAAATACATTCAGGATCAGGAATCCGAGGATAGAAAACTTGATGACAATATAGAGCCGTGAGCCGTAGGCTAGGCTAAACCGCTTTGAGCGGTTCATATTTCAAGCCACCACCTTTGGTGGTGGTTAGTGACTTTTAGAGATTTCCTATACATTCAAATTAAGTCGTCATTTTTCTGGAACCAAAGTTTTGATGAATTCAATTGTTAATTTAGTACCTTCAGCAACAGTTTCAATAGGTATACCTAAAGAGAGTAGACGCTTAGCGGTTTCTATTTTTTCATCTTCACGACTTCTTTTCTCTACATCTTGGTCATGTAGATTCCATGCTAGGTATTCATTTACAAACGACTGTTCAAATTTCTTTGCTTGTACCATATTTGCAATCTCCTTTGTAAAATCAGATTCAGCCTTGTTGCTTTTCACGAATTCAAGTAATTCCTTCAACTCGGAGTTATCTTCTTTATCTGCCGCTGAGCAATTGAATATTACATGATGAGTCTGGTCGCCCAAATTTACATCTTTTTTTTCACTGCAAATTCTCGTGAAAGTGTAAACTGGAAGTCCTGCTTTGAAAGGGTCGTTTAAACATAGAAAAATTACGAAACTTTCCTTGAGTTCTGAATAATTCGCACCTTTCATAAGACTGTCTATGTCAATCATGCTTTGATAATATCTTGTTCTTTTTCCGATATTTGAAATGTTGTAGGACTGACATTCAACATCAAAAACTTTGTCAGAATCAGCAAGATATACATCAAGGCGCACGCCTTTTTTCGCATAGAAAGGACTTATAGCTTTTTGAAGTTCTGGATATTCAATATGGGCAATTTTTATTTGTAAAAGTCTTTCAATAACACCTTTACAAATTTTCGGGTCATGCATCACTGCGCCGAACATAAAATCATCGGAAAACACAAGTTGGTCAATTGGTTTTATATCGTAAGTATTGTCCATGATTATAATATAGCATGTTTTACTGAAATTTTGTAGTGAAAATTATAATTTTTTAACAGTTCCCGCAAATTTCCAAGTCGGTTTTGACTAAAGATATCTGCGGGAATTTTGGAAACACTTTTTTATGTCTTAGCGTTTAACGTCGTTCAAAGGAATTTCAGCTGAGTACTTCAATGGAATATCCTTTGCGAAAGATGTTTCTGGAAGAGTCAAAGATGATTCAAGATTGAAAGTTGGATTTTTTCCACTCTTGTTCAACAGCTGTACAATGAAAGCTCCAGCCTGGATAGTGTTGAGACTGGTTTTCATTTCCACTTTTCCATTGTTTGAAGAAACCTGATTGCTGCCGCTTGGACCAACATTTGCCAACTTTCCTGATTCTGTAATCAAAGAACAGTCCTTGATTTTGAACAACCAATCAGCGCCACCCTCGTTAGCCACATTTAAATCAAATGTAAAATCAATATCCATATCGATTCCATCAAGAAGACTCAAAGAAAGACCGTTTCCAGAAATAAGAGCGTTTGCAACCTGAAGAGCTTTTGTAACACCCAATCCACCGTTAACAAGCTGGTCCTTCAAATCATTAAGGGTTGGCATTTTGACCTTGAAATTTCCAACTGAAAGATTTGGCTTGAACACAGGAACTTCAAAATCCTTGCTCAAAGAAATAGTTATGGAATCCTGTCCCAACATCTGCAATGCTGTAACTCCACTTGTATCGATTGTTATTTTTCCGTCCAATCCAAATGGAAGAGTCTTTGATGAGTTGTATGCCTTTGCCAAATTCATAATTGAATCATAAGGAACATTAAAACTCATTGTATTGGAAGTAGTCTTCTGTGCTCCAATGTTCAATCCGTTTTCCGTAGAAATGGTTGTGACTTTAGAATCCTTACATTCCACATCAACACTTATGCCTTTCAAAGACAAAGAAACGCCATAAGGATTTTTGACTTCATAATTGCAGTTAAATTTAATTCCTTCCAAATCCAGACTGGCAAGAGAAACAGACTTGATTTCAGCTGACGGAGTTTGAATTATTCCATCCAAGGATTCGCAGGAAAAAGACAACAAAGCCAAAGCACCAATGAGCGCTCCAGCAAAAATAGATGATTTTTTCATTTTATCCCCCATAATAAGTTCTATCTAAAGAATAATACAATCACAAAAAAAAATCCATAAAAAAATAGTTCCTTAATAAACTAAAATTGAAAAAACACTGGTAAGCTATAAAAATTTTGAAAAATGTGGGACAAATAAAACTATCAATCGTTAGTTTGCCCCCTACGTGTATTATTGCTATAATCAATCGGACATTCTCGCTATCACCGACCAACCCCCGAACAAGTGACAAAGCAATAGTCAATCGGACACAAAGTTATAACTCTCCCACCCAAAACAAGTGACAGGTCGATTAATGATTTTTGCTTTATTTTTCATACGATTTGTGGTATATTATAAATTGGAGGTTCAATATGGCCATGTTACAAGTTCGAGATATAGATGATCGATTGTATGACAGACTGAAATTTGCAGCAAAACATGATAACCGATCGATAAGTCAACAAGTGGTTACAATTTTACAAAACTATTTTACCTCTGTTCCTTCAAAAAGAAAAAATGCTACTGAAGAATTTTTAAAATTAGCAGGTTCATGGGAAGACTCAAGAACAACTGAAGAAATTGTTGAAGATATTTATGATTCAAGAAAAAATTCAACACGATTTGAGGGAATAGAGGGCATATTTGATTGATACTGACACAATTGTCTTTGCTCTTCGTAATGACAAATCTGTAATAGAAAAGTTTGAAGAAAATAAAAATATACCAATTTCAATTTCTATGATTACCTATGCAGAACTGGTCTTTGGTGCAAAGCGTTCCCAAAATGAACAAAAAAATATGATAAAAGTAAATCACATTCGTGAAATTTATCCCATTGAAGAATTGAATGAAGGTGTCATGGAAGTATTTGCTGACATAAAAGCACAAATGCTTGCTGACGGAATACGGATTGAAGATATGGATTTACTTATTGCTGCGACTGCTATTTATAATGATTTAACTTTGGTTACAAACAATACAAAACACTTTCAAAATGTTCCAAATTTGAAACTTGAAAATTGGAAAAACTAAGAAATAGACTCCTGTTTTGCAGTATTACTCGGTTGAGCATTATCACCGTTGTTATCCCGAACTCTAAATCTTTATATTAATTAATGAGGGGGCTATGAATTCTGATAGAACAAGACTTTCATTTTTGCCCCCTATGTGTATTATTGCTATAATTAATCGGACATTCTCGCTATCACCGACCAACCCCGAACAAGTGACAAAGCTATAGCCAATCGGTTAATCGCTATCACCGACCAACCCCAACAAGTGACAAAGCAATAGTCAATCGGACACAAAGCTATAACTCTCCCAACCAAACCAAGTGACGTGGTTATAGTTGATCGGTTAATTCCAAACAATCGAATAAACTGCATCGTCGGTCAAGCACAAAAAGTCCATCAAAGGAATTGAAAAACTTGCCTTGGAAGCATCTGCCGTACCATCTTTTGGGACACTGGCTTTTGAAATATTTTTACCCTTTGGTGGCATCAGATTGATAGTGATAATAGAATTGTCCAATTCAGCGGCAATCTGGTTTCCATAAATAGAAGCAATCAGCATCTTATAATCAGCCTTGGACATTTCTTCCCCGGTAAAAACTGGAGCCATAAACAAATCCAGATAATTGTGGGTATCATCTGGTAGACCATCGGCAAATCCCTTAAGCGAACTTGGAGAAAGTCTAAGATACATACCGTTGTCCCTGCAAACCACAAAATCAACTGCACGAAGATTACCTGAAGCATGGGTCTGTTTATTATCGGGTGGAAGATTTCCGTTAAAGCTCATGGAGTTTTTTGTGGGATTACTGACTTTCACATTCGTAAAATCGGAATCAACAAAAGCGTCCTTCATAACTTGGGCAGAAAAAATCCCTTGTTCACCGCCACCCATATTTGAAGTCAACTGCTTAATAGTATTGGTCAAAGCGGAACCCATAATCATATTAAAATCCACATTCACACCGTTGTCCGACCCAGCAGTAAGATTCAGCTTACTTGAACAGGATGTGAGAAAACCAAATGCCATAACCAGTGCAGACGCACAAATAATTCTTCTAAGTCTCATACTACAATAAAAAATCCTATCAATAATTTGTTACGAATTTTGGACGATATCCCTCAAATCTTTTGCAGTCCCTTTTTTGCCTACTTGCGCACACTAGATTTTCGGGCTATCCAGGGTTCCGCTATCGCTTCAAAGGTCTGTGTCCAGCCCTTCGCCTTCGGCGCCCTTACTATCCCGCGTATTATCCGATGAGGTACCTTGGTCCGTTGGAGGCAGAATCCTTCCATATCCCCAAAAATATTTTTTCCAATAGTTGTCATTTATAGAAGAAACAATAACACCTGTGTGTCGTCCATCGCTGGCTGAATGAAGAAATATTCTTTCCCCGTTCAATTTTCCTTCACCATGATAGATTCCCAAATAAATTCCCACATGGGAAACTCTATAACCGTCGCCTTCTTTGACCGCAAAAAAAATCAAATCTCCAGGCTCTTTTATGGCTTCGTCAATATGTTCCACTGATTCATACATACCGGCTGCTGAATTAAAACTGTTTTTATCCAAAGCAACCTTCGCGGCATAGGCAACAAATCCACTGCAATCAAGACCGGTCGCTGGATTCTTTCCTCCATAAACATAAGGCACCCCTTGATATTCCAGTCCAGCATCAATAAACTTTTGTCTTTCCTCAGACACAGGAATCTCTGCAAAAATGTTAAATATAGAAGAAAAAATCACCAATCCTAAAACAAAAGAACGTCGGAAATTCATAAAACACCCCTTGAACTAACGAAAGTCTCCAAAAAACAACAATTTTCAGAAATGCCAATCACTCATTGATTTGGTCTATCATCTTTATAATTTATCGGCCAGTTTTAAAAATTGCACGGAAGATTTTAAAAACAAGAACAAGCGATAGATAATTGCAGACCTCCGCCAACCCAACTGAAAATCAACGCATACAATAGTCATTTCAATTATACTTTTTCGGTATAAACTTAGTGGTTTTAGATAAAATGAACGACCCCATCGACACGAATCAAAAATATTACTTTTTTCCGATAAAAAAAACGCAAAAATTCTAAATAACATAAATGGTTACACAAAAAAACTGTAAAAATTTATAAAAATTTCGTGAATTCGTAAAAAATAATGAAAAAAAGTGAAAAATTTACTGTCAACTTGGACAAAAAAGCAATATAAATCTTGACTAATTAC
>JAZUEV010000096.1:0-4235 GCA_045640345.1 Treponema sp. | reverse complement strand
GCTTGGAACGTTTGAGCCCAACTGTTATGATTGGAAGCATGATGTGTTTTGATTCCACCGGCAAAAAAATTATTGTCAGAACAGTGTCCGGCAACAGTCGTGAATTAAAATCCTCCTTGAATGTTGACAATATTTTTTACGCACCAAGCATTGTGTCTCCAGAAGAAATTCAGGGAGCATTGGAAGAAAACGATGATGAAGTACACCAGCTGACTTACCAGATTGATTCCTTGGATAAAAACGTGGACAGCGAAAAGATAAAAATCCTTTCAAAAAAAAGGACGCAGCTTACAACAGCATCCTTGATAAAATTCCATGCCCTCTATAATTTCAACACAATCGACAAAAAAAAATTGTCCCTGCGAGAAATATGTGACAAAAAAAATATTGGACTTCCACCGACGGGAACTGGAGAATGTTGCGCACCAAAACTTTTGGACTTTGCTTTTAAAAACGGTTTTAGGGTTCAAAGCATGGCAGAAATTTTGTACGACCCTTCCCTTGAATACACGGATGATGAAATTGAAAAATCAAAGCACATACCACCTTGCGACAGTCGTTGCGGAATCATCCTGCCTGAAATGCTTGGCCTTGAAATTTTATACAGGGATGAGTCCATCGTGGTCATCAACAAGGAAAGCGGAATCCTTTCAATTCCTGGCAAAGTTGAAAAAGATTGCGTCACATCCAGATTAAAAAATTTGTTTCCAAATTGCATTGAACAACCGGCAGTCCATCGGCTTGACATGGAGACCAGTGGAATTCTGGTTTTGGCTTTAACAAAAGAGGCCCACAGGAATTTGAGTCTACAGTTTCAGAACGGCGAAACCCACAAAGAATACGAAGCACTTTTGGATGGAATCTTACCAAAACTTGGAATCGCAGATGAAGGAGAAATGGAGCTTTATTTCCGTGTGGATTTGGACAACCGTCCCCACCAGATTTGGGATGAAGTCTATGGAAAAAATGCCATAACCAGATGGAAGATTTTGGATGTGGAATCCTACAAGGCTCCCGATGGTTCAAGACGATTTTCCACCAGGGTCAAATTTTATCCACAGACTGGACGGACTCATCAACTAAGACTTGCGGCAGCTGACAGCCATGGTTTTGGTGTTCCGATTATTGGCGACACTCTTTATGGAAAATGCGACGAAGGTGAAAGACTTTTGCTACATGCAACGAAACTTGTGTTCAAGCATCCAGACAGCAACGAAGAAATGGTTTTTGAATCGAAAGCACCTTTTTGATGGAGCCTCTAAACATTGCAATTATTAGAGACAACTTTGAAAATAGGATGTTTTAATCCTTGTAATTTCGATAAGAATATAAAATATTTCGAATGTATTTTTAGAGATTCCCTTGATTTTTTGGAGAAATTAAAACTATGAAACAGAACAAGATAAAAGATAAAGACAAAATTCGTGGAGAAGAAGGATTTAATTCATATTATCAAGAACTATTTTTGGGGCGATGGGACAATTTGAGGCAGGCTCTTTTAAAAGATACATCCCATGCATCCCTTACTTTTCCAGACTGCGAAACTTATTTTTTGGATCCAGCTAGTATTTGTGCAGCCCTTTGTCTACCAAGCGAAAATGCTGAAGACGTACTTGATTTATGTGCCGCTCCTGGTGGAAAAACATTGGTCATCTGCGCAAACCTTCCCGACTCAGCGAACCTCACATCCAACGAACGCTCCCCCGAAAGAAAAAACAGACTTTCAAAAGTAGTGTCGGAATCATTGCCGCAAGAGATTTCATCAAGAGTTAAGGTCACTTGTTCTGATGGAGCGACTCTTTGTCAAAGGGAAACAAAAAAATACCAAAGCATACTTTTGGACGCACCCTGCTCCAGCGAAAGACATGTTTTAAAAGACCCAAAATATTTGAACATCTGGTCGCCTTCAAGATTAAAAACCATGTCCATGGAACAATGGGCACTGATTCCTTCAGCATGGAGACTTCTGGATGAAAATGGAATTTTGCTTTACGCCACCTGTGCCCTTTCACCAAAAGAAAACGATGAAATAATTTCAAGACTCCTAAAAAAATTTCCAGATGCAAAAAAAATTGACGATGAATTTTTAAAGGCAACATTTGAAAAAAACATCGGTGGACTTAGAGACAAAAAAATTGTCCTTGAAATTCTTGAAGATAAAAATCTAAAGATCGAAGATATCTTTGCCCAGGCAGAAAAAACAGAGCAAGGCTATCACATTCTTCCAGACAGATGCGGATATGGTCCACTTTATTTTTCTTTGATAAAAAAGAATCGGACATCTCTAGAAAACGGGCATCTCTAAAACTTGCAATTCTTAGAGACGCCCATACGTTTTAGACATGTTGGGAACATTTTATATTACTAGGGCGAATGTGGAGTTTAATTTCAAGTGCAGTTTATCGTTTGCCGAATCCTCCAAGAAAACCACCGAAGATATCTTTCTTAGTGGTGGAGGACTCTGATTCATCTTCTCCATCACCTTCTTCGCCCTCTTCATCCGTATCACTTTTTTCGTCTTTTTTTATGCCCAAGGAACTTGTGATTTTATCTCTGATGCTGTCCTTTGATTCGTTAATTTTGTCATTCACCTGGTCTTTTGCTTCGTTAACTTTTTCATTAACTTGATCCTTTGCTTCGTTGATTCTATCGGTGACCAGATCCTTTGCTTCGTTGATTCTATCGGTAACCTGATCCTTTGCTTCATTAACTTTTTCAGTCACCTGGTCTTTTGCTTCATTAATTTTTTCATTAACCTGTTCTTTTATTTCGTTAGTTTTTTCGGTTATGATTTCTGTGACCTGATTTTTTGCCTCGTCAATTTTTTCGTTAACTTTTTCTGTGACTTCCTCTTTTATGTCCTGGGCTTTTTCTCTAAGTTTAACTTCAATTTCATTTTTCTTGTTTATCAGAATCTGCTGGACATCAGAAAGTTTCATGCTCTGTAAATCGATATCCCCTTCGATGTTAAGAAATTCTTTTACCCATGCAAGCACCTTGTTTTCAGAATTGTTCAGATACTCCTCAAGTTTTTTGAAAGCCAAATCCTTTGCATCCCGTCCAAGCTGCATTACAATATTTTTAAGGGCATCAACAAATTGGTCTCCAATATTTCCATCAAGATTCATAAAGAATCCATCATTTTTATTGTAGCCAAGGCCCAGACCAAAATTCAGACGGTCAATCGAAGAAAGTCCTACATTGTAATATTTGGTTACAAGCTTATTGTCAAATCCATCGGAAGTCAAAGACACTGGATAAAGGTCCACAAATCCATTTGCAGTAAAACCATCAAAATTTGCAGTTCCCTTAAGATTGATACTTGCTTTTCCAGTAACGCTTGGAACACCTTTTTTTGTGGCAACAGAAGTTCCGTCCAATCCCAGATTATAGCCAGCGCTTCCATATTCAACCGCAACCAATGGCGCTTTTGATGTTCTACGGTTGTCAAAAGTAAAGGAGGCCTTATGTTCAATTCCTTTGATTTCAAGATTCAAATTTCCCGATGTAGGAACTCCCCTTACATTTTGGTTGTTGGTCAATTCTTTCACGAAACAAGAAAATCCAGTTCCAGTGATTTTAACATTTTTTACGAGAAGACTTGGATAGGCAGGCGTAAATGAAAAATCAGTTCCAGCAAGTCGGCGAGATTCTTTCTTTTCTTTTTTAGGTTTATCTTTTTGTTCACTTTGGATGGTCTTAAGAATATCCATTCCCTGAATATAATAAGGATAATACTGTCCAAGAAGATTACAGATAAGAGAATCCAAGGCATGGTTCATAAGTCCACGGACATTTGCCAAAGTTCCGGTTATCGTTGTAAGACGTTGGACCACATATTCATAGTCACCTTTAACAGTGTCGGAAATATTTTTGGCCATGTCAGAAACATTTTGTGTGTCGGTGGCAATATCTTCAACCGCTTTTTCCACCAGTTCAATAGTGGTGGAGGTCTCTGCAGAAGATTCATTAAGTTCAAGAGAGGATTCTTTTAATGTAATGCCGTTTTCCTTTAATGACTTAATAAAATCCACCATTTTATCCTGCATTCGGTTAACGGATCTGGCCATTGCGCCTGCTTCATCTTTTCTTTTTCCAAGTTTCTCAACTATCTCAGAATAAGTAAAATCAAGTCCTGCAGCCTTATCCATTATGGCTGTTATTTCAGTCATGGGACGGGCTATAAATCTTGCAAGGGTATAATTTGCAAGGATAGTAACAAATAAAATAATGAG
>JAZUEV010000095.1:0-2202 GCA_045640345.1 Treponema sp. | reverse complement strand
CCTCAAGCACGGGGACCTCCTGACCAATTCAATTTGCTTTGCAGGGCTGAATAAAATTTTTCAAGGGAACCGCCCACAAGTTTAACCTTGTAATCAGGTATGTTCAAAAAGACCTGGTCATTTTCTTCCAAACTGAAATTTATCTGTCCGTCCACACTGAGACCGACTTTCGCTCTTGATGGCATTATTTTCACAGAAAGATTTCCGTCTGCCGAAAAAACAAGAGGTCTTGCGGAGAGACTAAAGGAGCTTATAGGTGTCAGAACCAAAGCCTTCAGTCCCGGTGAAATAATCGGTCCACCGTTTGACGCTGAATACGCGGTCGAACCAGTAGCGGTTGCAACAATAACTCCATTCGCCTTGAAAGGTCCAAGACATGCATCGTTATAGGAAATATCCAAGTTTATGAGCCTTGACGCTGCTTCACTTGAAACGACCACATCGTTTAACCCCTTTGTGGAAAAAATCTCTTTTCCATCCCTGACAACCCTGCAGCTAACCAGATAACGAGAAATACCTGAGAGTTTTCCGTCTAGATACTCCTCCAAGGGTTCCTTCCAACGGTCTTTCTGTATGCTTGCCAAAAAACCAAATTCCCCAAGGTTGATTGCGAACACCGGTATACCCAATGGAGCACATCCACGGGAGACAAACAGAACAGTTCCATCTCCACCAAGGCTCACAACCAGGTCGGTTCCTTCAAAAACAGTTTCCACTCCATTTTCCAAGGCTTCCTGACCGTCGTAGGAAAATATTTTTGTGGTCCATCCTTTTTCGATTAGAAAATCGCTTACCTGACTTGCTATATCGGAGGAGGATGCTTTAAATGAATTGACGACAATCAAGCATTTGCTCATGATATATCCCTTGTTAAGGCAGAGTGCAAAGGACTTTTATGATACGCTCTGCATCCTTTTGTCCAAGCCTTGGATACAGGGGAAACAAAACGCACCTCATAAGAAGAGAGTTCGCGCACACGCAGTTAGGAGCCAACTCTTCAGTCCTCAGGGCAATGATTGAATTTTCAAAAGCCCTGTTCACTTCTATACCTTTTTTCTGTGCATAGGCTTTAACATCCTTGAATCCCGAACTAAGGACCAGAGGGAATGAATATACAGTTGAACCAAGACCAGCTGCACGAACAAAAGTCTTGTGGCGACCAGACATTATGGACCTGGAGAACAAAGTGTAAAGGCTTTGCCTTGATTCTTCGTTCCTGCGGAATTCCTTGACCTCAACAAATGCCAACGCCGCATTGATATCCGGCATCAAATCTGTGGAGGGCGCCACATCTGTAAAACGTTTCAGAGATGACCAATCCTTTCTGGTCGGTGCAAAAATAACTGCCCCACCTCCAGCTGTGACAATATCTTTTTCCTCCATGCTCATAATGGCATAGGATCCATACATTCCAGCAACCTTTCCTTTAGGTTCATTCTGCTCTGGAGTTTCTGGATCAGGACTTGTGTTTTCCTTTTTTTCTTGAACCGAACCCTGTGCATCCGTCGATTCCTCTGGATAATATGCGAAAGCTGATTGAGAAATATCTTCGATAATAGGTATCCCTAACTCAAGATATGCCTTGATGTCTGGAAGAATACCCATCGTCTCTGTCAGAACAAAAATTTTTCCTCCAAGCTGGACACCTTCCTCAACTTTTTTTGGTGGCACAAGACCGGTTTCCTCTTCCACATCCAAAACCAGACTTTTATATCCAAGTCGCTCCACTGTTATGATTTGCCAGGCAGGAGCCAACGCACTAAGCATGACTGTAGAATCCAGCGGCAACTCAAGAGCTTTTAAGGCATACTCCAGGGCAATTGATGGACTTCTTAAAGCCACCGCTCCATCACACTTGGTCTTTTCCTTTATAATCTGGACAAGTCTTGAACTCAACTCTCCTGGACCGATTTTTTCATCCACCATGCAAGTGAGAACCGCTTCCATCTCTTTTCTACGGATTGTGGAACTATATGTCTGTATCATCGTCGAACCTTTTTTAAACAAAAATATCAAACACAACAAGCTGTTGCATTAAAAAAAAGAGGTGCCGTATATGGATACCCGATCCCCGAAAACAGTTTTCCAGGGACATCGGGGAGAAAGAAATTATGCGCCTGGAAGAATCTTCTGAAGTTCGTTTGCGCTGAACATCTTTCTTGTGTCCAAAATAATCAGGTATGCTGTATCCTGTCTAACAAC
>JAZUEV010000094.1:0-2149 GCA_045640345.1 Treponema sp. | reverse complement strand
ATTGGGATAATGGTAATGCCACTAACTTATCATTAGGTCTAAAAAAATAAACTGTTATTCAAGGTGGTTTCGACAAGCTCAACCACCACTTAGCCAAATTCATCCATCACTTAACTAAATTCATCCATCACTCAGCCAAATTCATCCATCACTTAACTAAGTTCATCCATCACTCAGCCAAATTCATCCATCACTCAGCTAAGCCCAACCATCATCTAAATTAGTGGCATCGGTTTTCATTCCTATTCTGAATCAGAGTCCAAAATCTTTGCCACATTCCAGTTCAATTTTGCTTCACTGTCGGCGTTCCATGCAAAATCCCAACCGGCTGGTTTATTTTTTATCTGACAGTTCAAAGTCTGATTGCTTCCCCAGAACCAGAAGGCATAATTTTTGATTATGGACACGCTTTCAGGAATATAAAGTTCCTTGATGTTCATGCAGTTACTAAAAGCATGGGACCCAATTGAAACAACCTTGCTTCCCAAATCGACAGACTCCAAAGATTTACATGAATCGAAGGCATGATGACCGACAACTCTCACATTTTCCATGGAAACGGACTTCAGACTTGAACAAGCATTGAAGGCGTATGTACCTATTTCTTCAACACCTGGGGCTATTACAATTGAACCACTTGCGGCAGGCCACTCGATCAAAGTTTTTCCGTCTTTTGAATAGATGACCCCTTCCTGTGACATATATTGGGCATTCTTTGGAGAAACCGGTATGTTTGTCAAAGCCACGCAATCAGCAAAAGCAGATCCATCACAACGCTTCACACTTTCGGGGATGTTCACATTGTTAAGCTTCTGGCACTTGGAAAAAGCATAGGACTCGATGGTGTTGACATTTGAAAGATTGACAGTGGTCAAATCCACGCAGGATGTAAAGGCAAGACTTCCAATTTCTTTGACGGTGGATGAAAGAGAAACGGACACAAGTCCCTTTTGTTTTTGGAAAGCATTGTCCTCGATTCTTGTGATTCCTTCAGGGATTTTGACAGTCCCCTGAGCATTAGGCCAAGCCAAAAGTTTTTTTCCAGAACTGTCCAAAAGAATACCGCCATTAGCCTTGAAAGACCCGTTTCCATCGGCAATTTCTATAAAAGAAAGACCCGTACATCCATCCAAGGCTCCAGTCTCCACGGTCATAAGCATCTGGGGAAGACCCAAGTGTTTTAATGAAACACAGTCCTGGAACGCTCCAGATTGGATTTCAAAAACTCCAAGCAAATCAACGGACACAAGATTCTTACATCCAGCAAAACATCCACCTTTCAAAGTGTCCACATTTTCTGGAACAGATATTTCACCAGACGCAGCAGGCCAAGCAACCAAGGAAGATCCACCGTCCCCATAGATTGCTCCGTTTTCTTCTATATAATATATATTTTTTTCAGACAGCTCCAGTTCAACAAGATTGCTGCAAGCAACAAAAGCTCCATCCTCAATAGAAGAAGTCCTTGACGGGATATTTGCATAACGAAGGGATGTGCAGCCATTGAACACATCTTTTCCCAAACTGGTGACCGACTCAGGAAGCCTTATGGTACGAAGGTTTGGACAAGAATAAAAGGCCCTGGCCACCAAAGACGTGTTGACGCATCCCCTCATGTCCAAGTAGACAGGACTTTTGTTGTTTGAAAGAGCCCTCTGAATCTGGTTTTCATTTCCCAAAACCTGATAGCTTCTTTCCTTAACAACCAATCCCAAGGCAGAAGGAGCTTCCATAGTGCGAAGGATTTTTGCAGCCATATCGATGGACGAACATTCAACCAAGGATGCCTCTGTTCTGTCAGGTCCAACGCTTATGAAAAAATGGAGATCCTCCTCATCTTCGTAAAGCCTGTACTCTCCTTCCTCAAGGGCCGCCGTATATTTATCAGAATAATTATCATCCAGCAAAACCAAAGGGTAGATGCCTGTGACAATTTCTTCACCCTCTTCCGTAAGTTCAACAGAATATTCTCCAGAAATATCCCTCAAAGTAAAATTTCTATCCCTGTCAGTGTAAGGGTCTTCGTCGGAAAAAAGGGACAAGACAAAATCATAAAGCACAACCACTTCTTCAGTTTTCTTTGAACTCTCGCATGAAAGAATCAAAAAAATAAAGCAAGCCAAAAAGGCAGTAAAAATCTTTTTCATAG
>JAZUEV010000093.1:0-3560 GCA_045640345.1 Treponema sp. | reverse complement strand
TGCAATTTTTAAAGACAACCTTATGTATTATATGAGATTTATTGAACAAAATCAAGGGTTTTATTTGATGATGGATTTATCACAACACAGTGACATTCCAAAACAAGTGCCGTAGAATTTTAATCGGTCATATCAGAGATTTCTCCACTGCGGTCGGAAATGACAGATGCGTCCCAACAAGTGTCATTTCGAATTCATTTTGGAATCTCAAAATCAACCAAGTGGGACTGTTAATCAAGAGATGCTGAAAAAAACACAGGTCTTTGTTCGCATTTAACGATGGTCGCAACCTGCGATTGCTAACAAGTTTTGATTTTGCCACCAACGAGTGTCTGTGAATTTTTGATGGGTCATTATCTCAAAATAAAACAACTAAAAAAAATGGCACCCCTAAAAAAGGAATGCCATGATTTTTGACTGAACGAACCTGGGAGGGCGCTTAAATCACCGTCTACCCAAGCTTTGTTTTATCAGACTTTGAACAAGTCAATCTGTGAACCAATCTTTGTGATTGAACCTTGAACATCTTTTGACATCTGCCCAAGAGCTTTTCCTGTTGTGCTGATTTTTTCTGAAGATGCTGCCATTTCATCCATGCTGTTTCGCATATCCTCGGTGATACCCTGGAGTCTTCTAACTTCATTCTGGATGAGGCTGTTCTTCTGAGCCATATTCTTGGAAGCCTTGTTGACTTCTGCTGTACTGTCGTTCATTGCGCGGAGAGATTCGCTAATCTGCTTTGAACCGGCTGTCTGTTCTTCCATTGCGGCCTTAATCTGGAGAACAAGTTCATCTGTTTCCTTAATCTTGTTGGACACAGTTGTAAATGCTTCGCTAGATTCGATGGATGCTGAAACCACTTCCGTAATGGAATCTTTGATTTTGTTAAGCTGTTCTCCAATTGTCTTGGACTGAGCTGATGATGTTTCTGAAAGCTTACGGATTTCGTCAGCAACAACAGAGAATCCCTTACCTGCTTCACCAGCGTGGGCAGCCTCGATAGCGGCGTTCATAGCAAGAAGGTTTGTCTGTTCCGCGATAGCTGAAATTGCAAGGTTTGCTTCCTGGAGCATTTCAGACTGTGTTTCAATCAACTTGATTCTTTCATTAACATCCTGCTGCTTTGAGAATCCCATCTGTGCATTTGCTGAAAGACCTTCAAAAGAAGATGCCATCTTTTCAACGGAATGGTTAACGGATGAAATATTTCCAATCATCTCTTCGATAGCGGTTGCGGCACCAGAAACTTCGTGTGACTGATCTTCAATCATGCTGTCCAAAGTTGTGATCGTGTCAGAAACTTCGCTAACTGCATTGGCTGTCTGCTGTACGGAACTGTCTGAATTGCGAATCTGATTGTGGATACTCTGGATACCTGAACTGATTTCTTCAATTGCGTAAGAGGTTTCATCAATAGAAGTTGTAAGAGTTGTACCTGTGCTGGTGAGCTCATCCTTTGAACCCTTGATAGCCTTTACGATATCCTGAAGTTTGTCACAGAATGCGTCAAAATGGATGACAAGGAATCCAATTTCATCACGGATAAAGAGTTTACATCTCTTTGTAAGGTCTGCTTCACCTGTCGCCATTTCTTCAAGGGAACTGGTAACATTTTTGATACGCCACATAAGCCATCTGATAAAGTATCCAACGGCAAAGAACAAAACAACGATGATAGCCAAAGTGATAGGGGCAACGATTGTGAAAGTCTGGTTTCTTGCGGCCTGCATATTCTTGGTGCTCTGTGCGGCAAAAATCATACCAGTGATAGATCCGTCTTCACATATAAGAGGCTCGTAGTTTGCAACATAATCTGTGTTTTCAATTTTTATCTGTCCAACGTAGTTTCCACCCTGCTTAAGAACAGTGTCGATAACTTCCTGATTGTCCAATCTTGTTCCAATCAACTTCTGACCATTGGAATCTCTAAGTGTTGTGTCAACTCTCAAATCGCCTTTGAAAACTGTACATTCAAGTCCATATCCATCTCTAACTTCGTCCATGAGGAGTTCATTGTCCAAGGCATATCCAAGAACTGCAACACCTACAAACTTTCCTTCATATTTGATTGGGGCTGCTGAAACAATAGCATAGTTCTGTGAGCCAATCTCGTCATAGCTCCATGCATATTCACCTTTGACGGCGGCTTGCATTACCTTTGAACCCATGATGTTTCCGCTAAGCTCATCGGCCAAAAGTATATTTCCTTTGGTGTCGGTGATTGCATAAAAATCAAAATCAAGATTGCCAGTGATTTCGTTGACTGTCTTGCTCAGTGTTCCATCTCTCAAAGCCACTCCCCGTGCCACATCTTGGTTGAGGGCAAAAAGGTAGCTGTACTGCTTCAACTGGAGCTGCCAGTCTTCAACAATGTGAACAATACCTGTTGCATTGATATCGATTCTTTCTTTTTCGTGGTCAATTTGTTTTGAGGCATAAACGCTGATGGTTACAAAGAATGTGACAACGCATCCAAAAAGCACTGCTCCAAGCATGATGCCCATAAGTTTTGCCTGAATGGTGATGTCTTTCTTGTAATTCGTTTCAAAACGGTCCAATTCTTTCTGTGCCATAATGTCCCCTTGTTTTGTTCTGTTCCATACAATTATATACTTAATTTTCGGAAATTGGAAGATTAAAAATAAGAATATTTTATGGAAACTCTTTTGTTGGTAAAAAAATTTGTTATTTTCGGAACTATCTTTGAAGATAAATTCTGCTGAAATATGCGTATATAATAGAAGAAAACTGAGTAAAATTGATTTTTTGTTAACTTTTTCCAAAAAAACAAAAAAAATTCTCTTATAATACAATGTCTATTACCATTTAACTTGAATTTTCCTAAATTTTGTATTAAATTATATCTGTAAGGAAATGAATGAAAAGCGCCTAAAACAGCTCTGCTACGTTGTTAAAGTATCTGTTACGGTTTTCTTTTCCTAAAGGAGTAATTGTTATGACAGTTGCTGATATCAAGAATGCCAAGATCAAGGCATGGATTGAAGAATGCGTTAAGATGTGTGAACCAGACAACGTTGTCGTTTGTGACGGTTCCAAAGCCGAGTATGATAGCCTGATGCAGAAGTGTGTGGATGCAGGTCTTGCAACTCCATTGAAGGCTAAGGAAAACTGTTTCTTGTTCCGCTCTCTTCCAAGTGATGTAGCCCGTGTTGAGGCTCGTACATTTATCTCACCTTTGAAGGAAGAAGATGCTGGACCAACAAACCACTGGATCGACCCAAAAGAATTGAAGTCTACAATGGCTGGTCTTTACAAGGGATGTATGCACGGACGCACAATGTATGTTATTCCTTTCTGCATGGGTCCATTGGGTTCACCAATTGCAAAGTACGGTGTTGAGCTTACTGATTCTGAATATGTTGTTTTGAACATGGACATCACGACACGCGCCGGCGAAAAGGTTTGGCAGTATCTTGGTGATGACTTTGTTCCATGTCTCCACTCAGTTGGTAAGCCATTGAACAATGGTGAAAAGGACAACGGAATCTGGCCATGTGCTGATGTTGAACACAAGTACATCAAGTCGGATCGTAGCCATG
>JAZUEV010000092.1:0-3445 GCA_045640345.1 Treponema sp. | reverse complement strand
AATTCTGATTGTGCATTTATGCGAGAGTCAAAAAAAAATTAATTTTATTATTTTTTTTGCAGTTTTAGGGCGGATTTTGTTTTTTAAAGCATATATATATAGTGAGGGGCAAAAGAGATGTCGAGAGGATTGATTTTGATTTTGCTATGGAGGTTGCATGAAAAAAGTTTTGGTTTTTGTTTTTGGATTTATGATTTTTTGTTCCAATGTTTTTTCAAAAAACACTGTCGAAGGATTTGAATTTTTGAATCGTGATATTTCCGAGATTCTTTATTCAGTAAGTCTTTATTGGGGAACTGCGATTGTTGGGGACGATACTGTTAATGGTAAAGCCACGTTTCGTTTTGCAGGTCAGGATTTTGATTCAGCCTTTGACAGTTTTTTAAAATCCCAGCGTCTTTATGTGGAGAAAAATGAAAAAGTTTGGACTGTTTCAAAAATTAGTTTTTCTGATTTTGAAGATGGATTTTTTATGGATGCATCGGATATTCGTCCTGCAATTTTGATTGATAAAATCAGTCAGAAATTTCAATGCGAAATAACTTATGATTCATTGATTGATTATCCAGTGACGATTCATACAAGCGGAAAAAGTGCTTTTGATTTTGTTGATGCCGTCGCCCGTGTTTTGGGAAAAGAGTATTCTGCAGAACAAAAGGATGGACATTTCAGGATTAACAGAAATATAGAAGAAAGAAATTCCTATAATTTTCAAAAAGAAAAAGTGCATGTCCAAAAATATTTTTCAAATAACGAAGAACTTTTTTCTGTGGATATCCAAGACTCAAGTGCAGGTGATACTTTGGAAGAATTGTTTGAATCTGCCGGCAAAGAATTTATTTTTGCTTGCGACACAAGTTCCAGAATTAAAAGAGTGTTGTTTAATGGAAAAAACTTTTCTGACACTTTGGATTTGATTTGTTCAAATTGTTCTTTGAAAACTTTAGAGTCAGATGGAATTATTTATGTTTTGCCTGACAATAATTTTTCATCTTTGGCCGACAATGACAAAATTTGGATGAAACATAATTTATCTTTTTATGCTCCAACAAAAGCGATTAATTTAATTGAAAATCGTTTTGGCAAGCAGTCGATTATTTCTTTGGATGAAGAAAATAGTTTTTTATGTTTTGCAAAAATTGATTTGCAGAATCAGATTGATGATTTTATAAAAAGTTTTGATGTTGAAAAAAATACTTTTGTTGTAAAACTGAAGTTCATTAAGACTGATGATTTTTTGACTCATTTGCCTCCTGGAGTGAGCTCAAATCAAATTACAAAAAGTACTCAAGACAATGTGTTTTTCTTTAACGGTAACGATGCTCAATATAAACATCTTGTGAATTTGCTGTCGGAGATTGATTGTCCTGCAAAACTTCTTCGCTATGATTTACTTGTTATGCAGTATCAGACAACAGAAGATTTGTCTTGGGAAAATACTTTGTCTGCTAGAAAATTGTCCTTGGGAGATCGTAGTGATTTTTCCACATCCCTTGGTTCAGTGTTGGACTTTAATTTAGATGTGGTTAGTGCATTTGGCTTAAAATTTGCTGCATCTCTTCAATCTGCTATCAATGAAAATCGTGCACAAGTTTTTGCAGATACAACTTTGTATGGTGTGAGTGGAGGAACAATTAATTTTGTAAACACAAATACATATCGCTATAGAGACAACAATTTGGATCCTGAAACTGGTTTACCAATTTACACAGGCATTACTCGTGAGATTGCTTCGGGATTAAAGATCGATGTAAGTGGTTGGATTAGTGGTGATGGAATTATAACAAGCAAAGTTACTGCATCTATTTCAAGACAAGGAGCAGACCTTTCTTCGTCAACTGGTAATCCACCTCCTACAAGTGAAAAAATTATTACAACAGAAGTTCTTGGAAAAAGTGGTGAGCCAATTATTTTGAGTGGCTTGATTCAGAACGAAGAATCTTGGAGTGAACAAAAGACACCAGTTTTATCAAAGATTCCTGTTTTAGGTTGGTTGTTCAAGAGTCATAACAAGACAAAAGAAAAAACAGAGATGGTAATTTATCTTGTTCCACATTGGGAAAATGATGAGACAGAAATTGTTGAAGAAGAAGATATAAAAACAAGAATTATCAAATCTGCAATCTTGGGAGAATAATATGGAAAAAAATCAATTTTTGCTGTCACCTGTTTTTTGTCTGCACAATAATGTGGTGGTTTTAAATCAGGAAGAAGATTCTGTAACATTTGGTCTTCTGAATGAAAATGATGAATTGTTGAAGCAGCGTCTGGAAAAAGCTGTGGATGCAAAATTAAAAATTGATGAAAATAAAAATGGAGCTATTTTTGTAACAGTCGATAAGGATGAATTTAATAAACAAATATCTTGGATGTTTTCCCATGAAGGACAAAATCCGATAAAGAAGATTTGTGAAAAAAACAGTTTAGATTTTTCTGAAAATGAAGCAGCTGCGTTGTTGGATGCGTTGATTGGAAATGCCTCTAAAGAAAATGCGACTGATATTCATATCGAAAAAAATCTTGTTAGGTTCAGGGTAAAAGGAAATTTGATTTCTGAAATTGAATTGAGCAACGAAAGAAAACTTGCTTTGATTCAAAGAATAAAACTTTTGTCCTGTTTGAATGTTGTTGAACATCGACGACCACAGGACGGACATTTTGTGTTTGTCTCTGGTGAAAAAAGAATTTTTGTTCGTGTGTCTTGTTTGCCAATTGTAGGAGATTTTTCTACAGAAGACGAGTCGGTCGTTTTGAGACTTCTTGATCCTGATAAAATACCTTTGATTTTAGATAGACTTGGATTTGAAGAAAATGTTTTGACTGAAATAAAAAAATATTGTCAAAAAGAAAATGGATTGATTTTGATAAGTGGTGCAACAGGCTCTGGAAAATCAACGACGGCAGGTGCAATGCTGGAAGAGATTCGTAAAAATTGTGGTGATTCAAAAAAAATTATTTCTTTGGAAGACCCACCTGAATATGTTTTAAAAGGTGTAAGCCAAGTTCAGATTCAGGAATGTCATGGACTTGGTTTTTCAGAAATACTTCGTCGAAGTCTTAGACAAGATCCAGATGTGATTTTTATTGGAGAAATCCGTGATAAAGAAACTGCTGAAATTGCTGTACAAGCTGCTTTGACAGGGCATTTGGTTTTGGCAACTGTCCACGCTGGAACAATTTATCAGTCTTTAATGCGAATGTATGATTTTGGTGTTTCTGCAAAACTTGTTAATTCGGTTGTGTCTGGAATTATTGTTCAAAAAAATGTGAACGGAAGAATATTTGCAAATTTCCAAAGTTTTAATCCAGGAGAGAAAGTTGAATAAAAAAAATGTTTTGCAATTTACAACGGTTTTAAGTGAATTGATGAATTCTGATTTGAATTTAAAATCGGCTTTGGAAACTATGACTAAAATGTCAGGGATAAATAAAAAATGTAAAAAAG
>JAZUEV010000091.1:0-3679 GCA_045640345.1 Treponema sp. | reverse complement strand
CTTTTTCCGCTGTCAGTAACAAAAAGAATGTTTATTCAGGTCCTTTTGTCTTGAAATCTGTTGATAAAAAATCCCTGGAGATGGTTCGCAATGAAAATTATTGGGATGCCACTTCTGTAGTTGTACCTGGAATCAAGATTCTAAAATCCAATGACGAAAAAGAAAACACTCATCTTTATAACACAGGTGTTGTTGATTGGGTTTCCACGGTTGGAGATGGCAACAAAGCTATTGATGAAAAAAGTGTTAGAATTGGAACTGAGTTTGCAACGACCTATCTGTTTTTCAAAATCAAAAACAAACCTTGGAATCATGTTGAATTCCGTCGTGCTCTGTTGGAAGCTGTCCCCTATGACCAGATACGAAAAGGCTTGTTGATTCCTGCACGAAATTTTGTTTATCCCCTGGTGGATTATCCATCGGTTGAGGGTCTTGAAGATTATGACGCAGATGACGCACTTGTTATGATGAATCAGGCTCGTGAAAAATATGGTGTACCTTTGGATGAAAAAATCCCTTTGATAATTGCAGTGGACGATGTTGGCTTTATTGGTGACGTGGCAAAAATCTTGAAGAGTGCATGGGAACCTTTGGGCGTGAATGTGATTATCCAGACTACCGATGCCTATTCTTATAATCGAAAAATCCAATCTTGGAATGCGGATATATTTGTTTATTCATGGGTTGGGGATTATGCAGATCCTTTGGCGATGTTGGAACTTTTCCGTAGCGATTCGACTTTGAATGAATCGAAATATTCCAGCAAAATTTTTGACAATTATTTAAATCAAGCCGCCGAATGTGATAAGATGGTCCAGCGTTATGAATTTTTGTCCAAGGCAGAAGAAAAACTTTTGTCCGATGCAGTGGTTATTCCCTTGTATCATCAGGTGAGCATGAATCTTTTGAGTGATGAATCCATTGGTGGCTGGAGTGTAAATCCATTGGACCTGCATCCATTAAAAAATCTATATATCAAACGAAAGATTTTGTATCTTCCAAATTTGATTTAAGAAAAAAGGATATCCACCTAAAATTGATTCACTGGATGATTTTTTTTATTCAATAAAATGTGCGATGAATTTAAACTCGATATTTGTTCTAAATAAATAAAAAAAACGGATTTGTTCGGATAAAGAAATCGTGAATCGCATTAGCGATGAACAAATCCGTTTGTAAAAATTGGTTCAATGGTTGCGGATTTTGGGAAGCCCTTATCTATTGATCTGAGCTAGTCCCCTGAAATCTTCGATGGTCTTGTAACCCTTTCTGACCATAAATGATTTTAGACCGTTGGTTACTTCCCTTGCCACATTTGGATTTGCAAAAGTCGCGCTACCAATTTGGATTGCACTTGCTCCAGCCATGATGAACTCAACAGCGTCCTGCCATTTTTCAATACCACCGATTCCAATTACAGGAACCCTTTTATCTTCCGGCATCTTGTTGATTTCTTCGACCACATCGTAAACCATTCTAAGGGCGATTGGCTTGATTGCAGGTCCACACAATCCAGCTCGGATGTTTTCAAAGAAAGGTTTTCCTTTTTCAATGTCAATTGCTGTTGCCAGGAAAGTGTTTACCAAACTAAGCGCATCTGCTCCAGCATCAATACAAGCTCTTGCAACTGCTTTTAAGTCTGGAGCGTTTGGTGTAAGTTTGACAATCAGTTTTTTTGTGCAAACAGATCTTACTGCGCTCACACATTGGAAAGCTGCTTCTGGAACCATTCCCCAAGCCTGTCCTCCAGCTTTTACGTTTGGACAAGAAATGTTCAGCTCTATCATTTTGACGTCACTTGATTCTGCCATTTTTACTGCCGCCACATAGGATTCCAAATCATGTCCCGCCACATTCAAGATGATTGTTGAATCAAGTTTCATCATTTCTGGAAGAATCTCTTTTACGACTTCCTCCATTCCAGGATTCTGCAGACCGATTGAATTTATATCGCCGCTGGCAACTTCTATGCTTCGTTCCCCTGGGTTTCCTTGTCGGGGTTCCAATGTGGTTCCTTTTGATGAAATTCCACCCCAATCAGCAACGTCGGAAAGTCCACGGAAGTTTTGACCGTACCCAAATGTACCCGATGCTGCGATTACAGGATTTTTGAAATGGACTCCACAAATGTCCACGGACAAATCAACTTCATCAACCGACTTCAATGGAGTTGGTCGAAGGGTGGGGGCCGCAAAATGGATTATGTCTGAATCAAAAACAGGTCCATCCTTGCAAACACGCAAAGTTCCCAAATCAGTTTGGATAGTGCATCCAAGACAAGCTCCAGCTCCACACAACATTCTGTGTTCAAGACTCAAATAAGCTTTTACTCCAGCTTCCTTTGCAACCTTCTGGACGTATGCCAACATTGGTTCAGGTCCACAAGCAAAAATGTATTTGTAACCAGCAGACTTGATTTTATCCAATGTCAAAGCGGCACTCAACATTCCGTGGATGCCCTCACTTCCGTCGTCAGTCGTAATCAAAAGTTCACGGGCGCAAACATTTTCCAGAGCGTAAGAACCAGATCTATAGCTTGCAAAAAAATCATAGGACTTTGGTTTCAAAGATGATGCAAAATTTGCCACCGGAGCCACACCGATTCCTCCACCAACAATGCAAAGTTCAACTTTTGATTTGTCCAAATCTTTTGGTTCGTCAAATGTGTTTCCCATTGGACCTGAGAGGATTACTTGTTCACCTTTGACCATGTGGCACAATTCTTTTGTTCCCACACCCTTTTCCAGGATCATAAACTGGATTTTGATTTTTCTTGTTCCGTTTTCTACAAATTCTTCTGAGTGGTAAACTGAAATCGGTCTGCCAAAATATGCGGCGCTTTTTTTACTTCGGAGCATGTAAAATTGACCAGGCTTTGGACCAATCTGGCTGTCCCTTTCCAATGTGATTTCCGTCTGCAAAAGATAAACGTTCGGCTGTCCTTCAACTTTTTGTGCAAAATCAACCAATCCGTTTCCGTAAAACTGAATTCCTTTTCCATCTTTATCAATAAGTGCGTTGTCTGTCATAGTTTCAATGATAATGGAAATCCCTAAAAATTGCAATTTTTAAAGATAACTTTGAAAGTGCAATGTTTTAAGCCTTTTAATTTCAAGGCTTTAAACTCGACAGGAATCTATAAAAAGTATTTTTAGCGATGTCCTAATACTTTTTGTAATTCTCTCAATTGAAAAAAAACGATTTTTAAATTATGATATGGTTATGAACGAACTTCAACTTAAATATGGATGCAACCCTAACCAAAAGCCGGCTAGGGTATTTATGGAAAACGGTGCAGATTTGCCAATCACAGTTTTGAACGGTAGACCTGGTTTTATCAATCTTTTGGATGCTTTCAATGGATGGCAGCTTGTGAAGGAATTGAAGGAAGCAACAGGTCTTCCAGCAGCCACAAGTTTTAAGCATGTTTCTCCAGCGGGTGCTGCGGTTGGTTTGCCACTTTCTGATACCCTTAAGAAAATCTATTTTACTGATGGAATTGAACTGACTCCAATGGCTTGTGCTTATGCTCGTGCCCGTGGTGCAGACCGAATGTCATCTTTTGGAGATTTTATTTCCCTGTCAGATGAATGTGATGAAGCTACAGCTTTGTTGATTAAAAAGGAAGTCAGCGACGGTGTTTTAAGTCGGTGGCCAAGCGGTCTTAGGAAGACAATTA
>JAZUEV010000090.1:0-3683 GCA_045640345.1 Treponema sp. | reverse complement strand
ACATCTCTGAAAAGTATTTTTTAGATATGCCCATAACAGTCGAAAATGAAAAAACAGACTTATGGGAACCCCTAAAAACTAAAATTTCTAGAGGTAACTTTGAAAATACGATGTTTCAATTCGTTGTATTTCAATGAATTAAAACTCGCAGGAGCTGTCTAACAAGTTTAGTACATAGTGTCATTCCGAAGGCTAATATTCAGCATGACATAACTTTTTGGACATCCCCCTTATCTCCTACCGAAAGAGACTCCTCCATAACGAATGTCAATCACATTTGCATCAGGCTGAATGGAATTGACCACATCAAGCGCAACCATCATATACTTTAAAGTGTCTTCGCTCAAGTTCTGGTCGGAAATCACTCTAATCTTTGTGTGGAGGGGATACAAGACAAGTTCATATCCTCCGTAGTCTTTCGGCACAACCTGTATTTCTGAAAGAGATGCGAAATAATTGTTGGGGAGCATTCTGATTTCTTTGATCCTCTCTATCAAGCCACGATAGATTTCCGGCAGGCGAACTCCATTCTGGACTTCAATAAAAGGAAAACCGGTAATCAAGGGGATGGAGGAATCGGATTCACAGGACTTGTCGTTGGAAGAATAGATGACACCGTTTTTGTCAATCTCCATGGGATAATGATGTCCGTCCAAGTCAACAACAGTCTTGGCAACAACTTCCCTTTCAGAAATCTCCACGACAACCATATCCGGAAAATGTTTGTCGATGCTGACTTTTTCCACATCGGGTATGGAACCAAACAATGCGGCCGCTTTTTCAGAGTCAAACTTCATCCAGGTGGTGGCATCCATTTCTTGAAATTTTTCATTCAACTGCTGAATGGAAACATTTTTAGCTCCCTTGAACTGGATTCTCACGTCCGCAAGGGAAGGAATGACCAGCATATTCAAAACGGCGTAGAGGACTCCAACTCCAAGGATTATATATAGAAAAATCTTGACTATATTCCATTTCCTGTCATCGTTTTTGGAAGCACTTGCCGATGATTTTTTTGTCTCCGTCTTTGTATTGTCAAACATAGTATATGGCACACCCTTGTATGATATATCGCTCATCTCTCCCTCCTAGTCTCCCATGTTTCCAAGCATCTTGTTGTTTGCGTAGACAGGTTCCTCTTGGTCGCTGTTGCATGCGTTCAATATCAGTCCACACATTATAAATGTCGAAAAAAGAGAAGATCCACCGGATGAAAAAAATGGCAAAGGTATTCCAGTGGTCGGAAGAAGTCCAGAAACCACTCCCACGTTCACAATGGACTGAACCAGAATCATAAGGGTGCAGCCAAAGGACACGTAGCAGGCGAATCGATTTTTACATTCCCTTGAAATCAAGAATCCCCTCCATGAAAAAAAACCGACCAACAAAAGATATGCGCCGACACCAAGCAGTCCCATGGCATTTGTCCAGCCCGAAAAAATATAGTCCGTCTGGATTTCCGGGATATTAAGGGATGTCATTCCCGTTCCAAGACCGTTTCCCCATAGTCCACCAGCGGATATAACAAAATCCGATTGAGTTCTCTGGTAGCCTAATGTCATGGTATATTCACCAGGCTTGAGGAATGCTATGAGTCGGTTAAGTCTGTAAGGCTCCGTGCATATAAAAAAGATTGCGAACGCGAATCCAAAACCGATTACAGGAAAAAGCCAACCAAGTTTTGCTCCACTGGTATAGAGGATGAGAATTCCAACGAACATTATCAGTATTGCAGTCGAAAGATCTTTCTGGAGTATTATCACAAAACTAAAAAGCAGAAGACCAATCGCAGGATACCAGCCAGCATTTTTTTCTTCAAAATATCCCTGGGTAATGGATTTGTCGATTATGTTCGCCAGGAATAGGATGACCACAGGCTTGGCGAATTCCGATGGCTGAAATCTACCGACCAAAGGAATGTTGACCCATCGTGGAGCACCATGACTTTCCGTTCCAAGTCCAATCACAGGAAGACAGCAAAGGAAAAGAGAGATGATAACCAAAATCCCCAATGCCTTGCGAACAAATTTCAGTGGAACAACGGAAGATACAAAGAAAAGGACAAAGCCGATTCCGGAAAAAAACAACTGCCTAATGACAAAATGATATTTCCGTCCCTCACCAAAAAATCTTTGGGCTATATCCGTGGTGGTAATGAGCAAAGTAAAAATTCCAAGACCCCACATAAGAATCACAGACACAAGGAAAAGACCGTTGTTCGCTCTGTTATCCTCACCCATGGTACCGGGTCTAAAAACTGAGCGGGTCATTTTTCTACCCCTCCAAGTCTTTCAGTGATTCGTTCAAGCCCCATACCTCTGGAACCTTTTATCAATATGATGTCACCTTCGCAGGCAAAGGATTTCACTTCCTGAACCACCTTGTCGATTGTCTCCTCAGATTTTCCTGAGAAATATTTGAGAGTCTTGTCGCCCTTGTTCAAAAAATTTTCATCCATCGAGGCGGCTTCCATGGCATATTTCATTTCGTCGCCAACAAAAATCACCATGCGTGCAGAACTTTCGGCGGCCTGTTTTCCAGTATCGCAATGGTTTTTCCTGCTTTCTTCACCAAGCTCCAGCATATCTCCAAGGATGAATATTTTTTTCTGGCCATCTTTTGTTGTTACGGACGACACAAAATCAATGGACTTTTCCATGGAATCAGGATTAGCGTTATAGCAGTCCTGGACGATTGTGTATTTTCCGCTTATGACCTGGCTTCTACCGAACATAGGCTTCAGATTTTTTATGCCTGCTGCGATTTCACTGTCACCAAGTCCAAGAACCTTAGCCAAGGCGATTGCTCCCAAGGCATTTTTATAGTTATATTTTCCTGGGAGAGACAGAGTTACATCTTCGTTACCCACAGAGAACTTTGTCCCCTCAAGTCCAAGGTCGGAAATAAATTTAACATCAGAGTCTTCACCGTCACCGTAGAAAACAACCTTTCCTTCAACCCTGTCCGCCAGGAACTGTGCAAAATCATCGTCCCTTGGAATGACGGCAGTTCCAAAGCTATTGAAATGGTCAAAGATTTTACCTTTTTCGATGGCTATGTTTTCTCTGCTTCCAAGATTTCCAATATGGGCAGTTCCAATATTGGTCATAATAGCGAAACGAGGCTTAAGGACAGAAGATATTTCCCCCATCTCGTTGTGACGGTTCATGCCCATCTCAAAAACGCCCACCTGATGTTCCTTTCTTATACCAAAAACAGACAAAGGAAGGCCGGTCTCTGAATTAAGATTGCCAGGGTTCGAGACCACCTTATATTTTTGGCTCAGAATGGAAACAAGTATCTCCTTGGTAGTCGTCTTACCTGAACTACCGGTGATTCCTACACGAATCAGGTGGGGAAACTTTTCAATATATCTACCAGCGGCAGACTGCAATGCATGCATGGTGTTTTCTACCGCAATAAAAACCACATCTGGATTTGCAAGAGAAATCTTTGTAAAGAATTCTCCATCCTTTTCATAAGCGGACATGGCGATAAAGACAACGGAGGCACCTTTTTCAATAGCCTGTGGCACATATTTGTGTCCGTCTTGGAATTCCCCAATCAGAGGGACAAAAAGAGTTCCGTCCACCACATTGCGACTGTCGGTCTGGACTGAGCTAAAATAAAACTCCAATGGATCTCCAAGAACATGGCCTCCCCCGGTGGATTCAAGCACATCC
>JAZUEV010000089.1:0-1936 GCA_045640345.1 Treponema sp. | reverse complement strand
TTTTGTCCAAAGGGCTTGGGGTTTTCCTCTATAAAAACTTTTGGTTTTCTGATATGCTTGGAATGAGGGAAAGGTTATATATGAAAATTAAATTTACTAAACATTTGTATAGGGGGGGGCTGACTGCGATTTTGTCCCTGATTTTTGTTTCATGCTCCAACTTTTTTAATAGCGCCAATCTTAAGATAAAACTTGATGAGGCCATAGAGTATGCAAATTCAAAAAGTTTTGATATTCGATTTTCAGGAACAAATGGAAAGATTTCTCCAAACGGAATAAAAAGTTATAAGGCATCGGACACAGATGTTTTGATTTTTAATGAGGATATCGATTGGTGTTTCACGGAATGGCAGGTTTTTGAAAATGGAAATCTGCTTGATGATGAAAGTGTTTCCCAGATAATTGAATTTGAGGATAAAAATAATCCAGAGACAAAAATCAAGATTCTACAGCGAAAAGAGGGACTTGCTATAAAAGCGTGTTGTGAAAAACGACCGTGCGTCCTGAACTATTCTCCAACGCTTTCTGCGGAAGGTGCGTTTATTGACAGTACGATTAGAATATTTTTTAATCAAGCCATGTCCCCAAATTCAATCTATTGGACTAAAGATGAACTTGCTGAAATTGGTGTGACGGAAGAACTTTTCGATATTTCTAAAGCAGAGAATGATGGAGAAGAAATCAAAGACGATGATGGAAACAATCTTTATTATGCGTATCAAGAAAAAAATGCTCCTGAGACAAGACAGTTCAAAAATATAACAATTCAAAAACGTGCTGTCGGGACAAATCTTTTGGCGAATTTTGGTTGTCCATTCTTTGAGCGAGACGATTTTTATGTTCTGAATATTCCTGTAAACAAAAGCAATTTACCTCCATCTGTCACCGATATTGAATTTTCGATATCAAAAGAATTTACAAATAAAAATGACATTCAACTCTCTGCAAGTTATTCGAATTTTTATTATACAAATGTAGAAGAAGATTCAGAGCCACCAAAAATATACGACTTAACAGTTACGGATTTAAATAATCCATCAAAAAAATATTTTGATAAATCTGATGTTTCGATTGATTTTGGAGAAAATCTCCTAAGCCTGAATATCGCTCCAAAAAATTTATCGATTAATGTAAAAGCTAAAGTCTCTGATGGTGGAAGTAAACCCGCTAAACTTGAAGTCGAACTCAAGCCTGTTTCATCAAAATTTTATAAGCAGGATAAACCAATTTATCTAGAGCCAGTAAGATTTGCTGGGAATATTGCTATTTGCGATTTTTCAGAAAATGGTTATGATTTCGACTTTGGTTCTGGTATTCCAGACGGTATTTATGACATTGTTATATCGGCTGTTGACAACAATGGTAACAAAGCAAAAGAATCTTATAGAATCGTTTATGATCATACTGCACCTGCTTCAGTTTCCAATGTTTATTCTGGTGGAAGATTGAATAAAAAAGTGCATTTATATTTTGATACGCCCAGCGATGATGATTTGGATCATGTTGAACTTTATAGACTGTCAGGCGCTAACTACATTCAGGAAAGTTTTACTGTTAAAAAAGTTGATGGGGCGAACAGTTATCTAACTGAAATAAATCAAAAATCCAAGCATTATGAAATTCGTCCAAATGCAGATGCCGATACAAATTCTTACTATAAAGTTTGTACAGTGGATTATACGGGACATAAAACTGAATATGAGGTTCAAGCTGGATATGCGCAGGAAGGAATGATTGTTTATCAAAATAACAAAGGCACGACCAAGGAAGAGATATTTGCTTCTAACAATTATTATGGTGAAAAAAATCCAATAGGAATTCTTTATGCAATTAATGCTGACGTGCACAATGGTCGCTATGCAAATCTTGTATATGATTTAAAGGAATACAGTGGAAATGATTATGTTTGGGGGGTATATGGTAAACGACCCGAAGG
>JAZUEV010000088.1:0-6203 GCA_045640345.1 Treponema sp. | reverse complement strand
CTCATAAAATGACTCAATGAATGACCACGCTATTCACTGCGCTAGAAATTTTAACTCTATATTCTTTCTTACAAAAAACGAATTTGATTAATGTTTTCGATTTTTCTAAAAAAACATTATTTTATTGAATGATAAAAAATCATTAGATTTTTCAAATCCATGCGATGTGTTTTATGTTCCAATGTCACTAACTTAAGCTTGAATCTACAGAAATGACTGTCATTTGCGGTAGTTTCGACAAGCTCAACCACCACCTAAACAAATTCAACCACCACTTAAATTAGGGGCATTGCCATTATTCTCTGCACTAGAAGTTTTATCTCCACATTCGCCCTAAGAATTTTCTTTCTCAAAGACCTTTTTCAGGTAAATATATTCATACAGAATGTCGTCAAAATTCTCGTAGCCGAACACCTTGTGGACCTTCGTCACCCTCCACTGCTTGATGTTTTCCACATGGGGATAGGGAGTCCAGAAAAGTCTTTTGGAAAAATGACGGATAACTGTATTTTTGTACAGGAATTTCTGGTCGTTGAATCGCTGGGAAATTTTGAGTTGCCTTGTGGTGCTTCTGATGATTGCACTTTCATCGGCGAACGTCAGTTTCTTGGTCTTGATAAGCTCCCTACTCTTTTTGAGAAGTCCTGTTTCCTTGGATTTTTTTAGGTTGAAAAGAATCACTCCGGCGTTGATAAATTTTCTGTCCCAAAAAAGGATAAGTTTTCCATAATGGTCAGGGGCTGCTGCATATTCGTAGTCGCCTACATCCAAGTCCCAAATTTTTCGGACATCATCATTGAAAAGCAAATCGATATCCAAATAAAGAAGCTTGTCGGGCATACCTGGCACCAGATCGGCGAAAAGCCTAAGCAATGTGTAAGGAGAGCAATAGCACTGTTCATTGGGGCAACCAGAAAATTCTTTTCTATAGATTTCACCGACATCTATTTTCACAACGGAATTTTCTTTATTGTAATCCTTTGCAAGCCTGTCCAGAAAATCTATCTGCCTGTCCGTAAAGCTGGTGTAATCTGGATTTATGTGAGGCACATCCATGGTGTAGACAAAAAACTTGAAAGGCTCCTGGGTCTGTGTCCTCTTGAAAATAGACAGCATCGTGGTGATTGGTCCGTCAAAAACCTTGTGATTTCCGCAAAAAAGTATATTAATCATTTTCGACTTCCTTTTCCTGTTTGATATATTTGATAAGTTCCACCTCGTTGTTCTTTGAGGCGCGACACATGGCTTCATACACCTGGTCACGAAGGGACGCCCTCTTTTCTTTAAGGCTTAGATTTTCGTCGGCAAAAAAAGGTCCGTCCACATAGGTCACGATTTTTGGTTTCTTCCCGAACCGACGCTTCTGATAGGTATTGGTGAAACAGAAAACCGGTGTGTTGTGCTGGACTGGATAACGGAACGAATGGTCACCAAACGGCCTGATTCCTGTGTAGAAAGGCCAGATGTGTGCTTCTGGATAAATGACGACTGCGGCTTTTTCCTGGATTCTAAGTTTTATAATATCCATGAAGTTTTTCGCGGCGGACATGTTTCCGGGCAAGGGAATCGCACCCATATATCCAGTCGATTTTCCAAGACCAGGGATGCTTACATTGTTGGCATGGACAATAACATAGGCAGGCTTTGGATGGTTCACGAAGGATGGAATCACCACATCGGCTCCTGCGTTGGTGTGGTTGCCAAAAACAAAATAGCCTGTATCTTTATAGGGCTTCACCACTTTCCTGTTGACAAACTTTTGGTGCCAGGCGAACTTGACATAAAAAAAAGCTATGGGATAGGCGACTATTCTATAGAAGAAAAAATGCTTGATTTTCCACCAAAGACTAGAGTTTCGGTAGTCATAGTCTTCATCTATGGGGATGGGGTCTATCTGAGCAAGGGAAAATTCATCGTTCAGTTCATCTTTATAGTAAATAATTTTCCTTTTGTCCATAAATTTAATTCCTTCCCCCTTTTAAACGAACAATCTTCTGTGAAAAAATTTGCTTTTCCAAATCCATCCATTCTATAGACAAGAAATTTTTAATAATGGTTGCATTTTTTTTAGAGAAAACCTCTAAAACCTACAATTTTTAAAGGCAACTTTGTAAACACGATGTTTCAGGCACTGTAATTTCAATAATGCCCCCATCGGCACGAATCAAAACTCCTTAGGAATATCAAACATTCCTGACTCCCTTAAAAAGTATCTTCCATAAAAGGCCTAGATATTTTTCAAGCCATAAAGGAGTGTGATTCACCAAACATGGTCTCTCAAGAAAAAGATGTTGAATCCGAAAATTCTTCTAAAGGATATCCAAAAAGTCCTGAAACTTATTGAAGAATTATATGTTTTTTTATAAGATTGGAAGTAGGAAAAATTGATATGGAAAAACTGAACAGGCATCAGATAAAGCTTAGGCAAATGACACAGATTGAGCGTATGCTAAGTGAAATTAAGGATGAGGACTTGCTTTTGGAAAGCATCCTTATTGCGGCATGCCAAATCGTTAACGCAGATGCAGGGTCTATCTATTCTTACAACGAATCCACGAACAGTCTCAAAATAAAATACAGCATCAACTATACCCAGCAACTGAAGCTCAAGAAGGACGAGAAACTTCCTTACCTGGCATTCACTTTTCCTGTAAACGAAAACACCATCTGCGGTTATTGCGCCATGTCCAAAAAGACTGTCAACATTCCTGATGTCTACAACATGAATGAATACATGGACGATGCAAAAACCATAAAGCGTCCATACCAATTCTCCTCCACGACCGACATGATTTCCGGCTACCACACCACATCCATGCTGACGATTCCATTGATGATGACCAACGGCAAGGTTTTGGGGGTGCTCCAGATTATCAATGCGAGGGACAAAAAAGGAAACGACATTCCCTTTGACGACGAGGCTGAATTTTATATCTCCCATTTCGCCACGAACATTGGACAGATTTATGAATACGCATACTTGACCAAGCAGATTATTTCACGACTGGTCAGGACGGCAGGTTTCAGGGATCCAAAAGAGACTGGAGCACATGTCGAAAGGGTTTCGAGTTTCGCCGTGGAGATTTATGACAAATATGCCTACAGACACCAGATTTCCGACAGGGAAAAGCAAAAGTACAGGAACAACCTAAAGCAGGCCGCGAAATGTCACGATGTTGGAAAAGTCGCCATCCCGGACGAGATACTGAAGAAAAATGGTCCACTGACTGAAGAGGAAAGAAATGTAATGAAGTCCCACACAATTTTGGGGGCGCAGCTTTTTTATCCTCCAGAAAGCGAGGTTGACCAGATGGCCATGGATGTATGTCTACACCACCACCAGCATTACGACGGAAGCCAGAAGGGATATCCAGGTAAAATTGATGATTTCATGGAGTTTATCCCAGGCAATCCTATCCCAAGCGTGATCCAGCCTTTGAAGGGTGAAGACATCCCCTTGGCGGCCAGAATTGTTGCCATCGCCGATGTTTATGATGCACTTAGACACATGAGGTCATACAAAAAGGAATGGACATTGGAAGATACGGTGGAAGAAATCAAAAAAGGAAGCGGAACCCAGTTCGACCCGGAGCTTGTGGATATTTTCGTCCAAATCTTAAACAGGTTGGAAGCCATAAACAAGGCCATCAGCTAGGGATTGGTTCGTGCCGACGGGCTCATCCCATGATACTTGTGTATGGGCATCGTTCAGTTTTAAAAAATTTTTCGACCGTCCAAAGCATAACTCCACGGAAAGCATTAACTACAGATATTGTCCGGATTTGATTTTCAAAAAGCTATTTCGAGCATCACTGAAGACAAAGGAGATTTTAGATTTACTGAATCGGCATCTCTAAGGACTGCAATTTTTAGATGTTTCCTGTTTTTTTTCTCAGGAGTCCACAAAAAAGGTCAGCAAATTTTTGTATTTCTTTTTTCCCGAAACCACCGTCAGTACCGCCTGTCCTTATTCCCAGGGCAGCCATCTGCATACTCAATTCCCTTTCCTCCAGCATGGATTTTAGGTTCCTTTGGTCAAAAAGCACACCACGGTCGTTCATAACAACAAGACATTTATCCAAAAGTCTCTTGGCAAGTGGCAGATCCCTTGTTACGGCAAAATCATTTTCACTGGAATTGGAAAATATGTAGTCGTCGGCAGCCCCACTCTCTTTTGGACACACGACCATTGTAAAAAGAGGACTTTCAAAATCAAAAGGGATAGGTCGATTTGCGACAAAAATTACAGGCACTTTGTGGGTCTGGGCATTCTTTAGAATCAACTTCCTGACAACCGCAGGACAAGAATCAGCGTCTACCCATATTTTAAATTCCAAAGATTTTTCCATAAGAATCAAAGCCGAATAAAACTAAAGAACCTGATCAATCTGGTCAATCATTTCGGAAGCCATCTGCTGGGCCATTTCTACACGGTTTTTGTTCATCTCGGCTTCCCTGTTCACGATATTCTGGGCCTTTTCCTTTAGAAGTTCATCCACCAAGGTGATTCCAGCAAGAATACTTACCTGCAAAGGATTGTCGAGGTTTTTGTTCTGCTGAATGGTGTCCGTTATTTCCCTATAGAAGGAATAGAGTTTCTGAAGATAAGCGTCATCTTCCTTTGCCCTGATGGTGAAGCTGGTGTCCAGCATGTCTATTTGAATCTTGCCCATAAACTACACGCTAGAAAATATCGAACTGGTTTCCATCGGATTTTTCGTCCGAAGCATCAAACTGAAGTCCCTGTCCATCCTGCTGCTCGGAAGGATTTTCGTTGGACACAGATTTCTGTATTTCATTCTGGGGCAGGTCAAAAGTCATGGCCAATGGGTCTATGATTTTCTGTGCAGGAACATTCTGTGGATTTGATTGCACAACATTTTCGGCCACCTGTGTTTCTTCTTTTAAAACAGACTGACCCTGAGGCTGTTGTTGCACTGGAAGATCAATCTCAAGCTCATCCGAGGAATCCTTTTTTGAAGAAACTTCATCGGAGTCACCATCCTGAGTTGAATAAAGGACTGAATTTTCCACTGCGTCCAAATGCTTCAGGGCCTTTAGTATGTTCTCCTCGATCTGTTTCTGCTCTTCCTCAAAAGTCGATGCCAACTCCGTTTTATCTTTCAACGCATTTGTGAGCTCTGCGCATTTACTACGCAAAGCATCGTTTTCAGAACAAAGCTGCTGAATCTCTTCATCCAATGACTTGATTTTTTCAACAGCTGCCTCAACTTTCTTCTGTAAAAGAACTACCTGATCGAGAGTAACCATAAATTCGCCTTATTTGTTGAGAGCCTTCTTTGCAACTTCAACCACAGCCTTGAATGCTGTTGGGTCTTCGATTGCCATGTTGCTCAAAGCCTTGCGGTTAAGAGTAACTCCAGCCTTTGTAAGTCCGTCAATGAAGCGGCTGTAAGACATTCCCTGTTCACGAACTGCTGCGTTGATACGGGCAATCCACAATGAACGATAATCACGCTTCTTAAGCTTGCGTCCTGAGTAAGCATGAACAAGAGCCTTTACAACAGCATCCTTGGCAGGCTTGTAGTTTGACTTTCTGTCACCATAGAAGCCCTTAGCAAGCTTCAAAATCTTGGCACGACGATTCTTTCTTTTTGTTCCATCTATCGCTCTAGGCATTTTTCTTTTCTCCTATCTAACAAATTAAATTTAACAAGTTGTGCTTTCGGTCAAAATCAACCGTATGGAAGCATCTGCTTGCGAATTTTCTTTGCCTGGTCTTCTGAAAGAATTCCTGGGTGGCGAAGATTCATCTTGCGCTTTGGTGATCTCTTTGTCAAAATATGGCGAAGATTCATTTTCTTGTACTTAACTTTGCCAGTTCCTGTAAGTCTGTAGCGCTTTGCTGCTGACTTCTTTGTCTTCATCTTTGGCATAATAAAAACCTCACTTCTTTACGACTTTTGAGCCCAATGTCATGGACATGAAACGACCTTCCATAGCGGCAGGCTTTTCAATAACATAGGATCCCTCTTCAAGTCTTTTTTCAACTTCCTTCAGGACAACGAAGCCGAGCTCGGTGTGAGCAAGTTCTCTTCCGCGGAAACGGATGGTGACTTTTACCTTATCGCCTTCGTTTAGGAATTCCTGAACGTGTTTTGCCTTCGTGTCAAGGTCGCCTGGGCCAATCTTTGGCTGCATACGAATTTCCTTGAGCTTCAGCACCTTCTGTTTCTTCTTGG
>JAZUEV010000087.1:0-4715 GCA_045640345.1 Treponema sp. | reverse complement strand
AGCAGGTCCCGTCACAGCATACCTTTATCCAAAGTCCGAAAAAATTGATGTGGACCTTGAAATAGGTGGAGTAAAAATCAAGACAAACCTTCGCAAAAACGATGTGGAGGCATCCCAGTATCTGGTTGAAAGAGAGTACGATATTCTCAAAATCTACGCAAAGGCTAACAACTGGCAGGAAGCATTGCAGAGATACTACAGGATGATTTTCCGAGACTCCTACGGCAGACTTTGGCAGGCAGGTTTCGACATCTTCAATGAGCTTTATCCATTTTCTGAAGACGAAACTGATTTGGCACAGAAACTTTTGAGCTGGACACAGACATTCAAATATGAAAGAGAAAAAACTGAAAGCGACTTCTCTTCTCTTCCATCGATTTTAATGGGAAACGGCAGCGATTGCGACAGTCGTTCCATGCTTTTGTGCGTACTGCTGACACAAATGAATCAGGATGCTATAATGATTGTCAGTGCTAAATACAGTCACTCCATGGCTGCCATAACAAGCGACCATCCGGGACACAGCTTTAAGTACGACGGAAGAGACTATCTTATGGGGGAAACCACGGTCGGAGGTTTGACTTGGGGAAAGATCGATTCCAACCAGGACGACCAAAGAAAGTGGATGGCGATTTTCTTTTAAAATGGAACAGTACAATTTAAAACGGGGAATTCTTTTTGAACTTTTTTCATCATTCTGTTTTGCGCTAATGGGGATGCTTGTACATGCTGCAGGGGATTTACCTTTTGTGGAAAAAGCATTCTTCAGGAACTTGATTGCGGCAGTCTTTGCATCCTCAATAATCCTTAGGGAAAGGAAAAAGGACCCAAACATTTTCAAGGTCCCCAAGGGAGCAAAAAGATATATACTTCTTAGGGCGATTTGTGGAACCGTCGGTATATTTGGAAACTTCTATGCCCTGGACCATATCCCCATTTCCGATGCATCCATGCTGAACAAGATGTCACCGTTCTTTACAATCCTCGGTTCATTTATTTTCCTGGGTGAAAAAATCGAGGCCATACCTTTGGCGGCAGTGTGCTGTGCATTTGGAGGTGCACTGCTTGTCATAAAACCGTCGTTCCACTTTACACAGATTCTTCCGGGGCTTGCTGGATTCTGCGGAGGAATTGGAGCAGGATTTGCATACTCGTTCATCAGAAAATGCAAGACCTACAAGGTGAACGGGAATTTGATTATCCTTTGTTTTTCTATTTTCTCATCCATCATCTGCCTTCCACTTATGATAATTTTTTGGGAACCCATGTCATTGAAGCAGTTGTTGATTTTGATTGGAGCAGGTCTTGCGGCAAGCGGTGGACAGTTCGGAGTGACGAATGCATACTTCAATGCCCCTGCGTCAAAGATTTCAATCTATGAATACTCCATGGTCATATTCGCCGCCATAATGGGATTTTTTGCCTTCGGTCAGAAACCAGACATCTGGAGTCTTTTGGGTTACGCCATCATAATCAGCATAGCGGTACTCATATTCATTTACAACGGAAGAAAAAATAAAGGGCACCTCTAATTTTATGCACATTTTTATCGGAGTTAAAAAATGAAAAAACCTATGGCAATTATTTTTGCAGTTTTTTTACTTTCACCAATTTTTGCAAAGGACGCAATTTTTTTGAAGACCGTCAAAATCAATGGCGTGGAGGAGACAAAGAAATTTAAAATCTCCTGTATAGAAGAATACAACAGGGATGGAAATTTGATTCGACATACCACCGACACAATGGATACCGCGATTTTTTACAACAAGGATGGTGTAAAAGTAAAGGAACTAACAACCTACGATCCAAGAGGTCTTGAGTGGCTGGAACTCAACAAGGACACAAATCTTTTTGAAAACAAGAAGGCGGAGGATTTTATTGAGACCAACTATTTCTATAACGAAGATGGAAATATTGTGAAAATTATAAGGACTGGTGCATACGTCGACAATCTTGATAGAACTGAGTTTGACTATTTTTATGACCTGAACGGAAATCTTGTAAGAATGGTTGAAACAGAAACATACAAAGACACGCAAACCAAAACAGATGAAAAATATTACTATGACGGCAACGGAAAAAAATACATGGAAAAAATTGGAGACGAAGCGACAGTCTATATCCATGATGAAAAACGGAATCTTACAATAATAAGCAGCGACAGAAAAAACACTTTCATTGTCATAGAAACCGACAACAATGACAGGGAAATCTATTTCAAGCAGATTGACGACGAAAACGAAAAACCATTTGAAAGATGGACAAGCTATGATGATGAAAACAAAACCATGACCCAAAAAGACAGTTCAGGGGGATTCCATTTTAGCTCATACAACAATTTTTCCATGCTCCTCCACCGCATTGAAATCAAGGGAGCAAAAACAGAGGAAATGACAGTCACTTATCAAGAGCCGTCAAAAACTCCAGAAACTTTTTATGCCACAAAAAAAATTTCTTATGGAAAAGAAGAAAGATGGCCTTACATACAGTTCAACAAAGACAGGGAAGATTTTTTGATTTGGGAAGCATGGTACTGGGATAACGAAAATTTAAGCAGGATTGTGGAATATACAGAAACAAAATAAGGGAGTCTGTAAAAATTGCAATTTTTAGAGATGCACAATGATTTTCCCAAGCCGATAAAAAAATTAAGACCAAAAGACGATTGCTGCAATGAATTACAATTTTATCAGGTAGACACTTTTTTATAATCCATGTTCCACAAAAAAACGGCCGACTGCTTTTAACAATCGACCGCTTAAATTAGTGCATCCTGAAAAACTACTTTTTATAGATGCCTTGCGAGTTTAAGGTTACCTAAAAATGAATGACAATCCCATCGGCAAAATCAATCTTTTTTTCCTCCTGACAGAACCTGTCTTTCATTGTAGAACATGAGGATTACTCCACCAAGGG
This sequence comes from Treponema sp., assembly GCA_045640345.1. Lineage (GTDB taxonomy): Bacteria > Spirochaetota > Spirochaetia > Treponematales > Treponemataceae > Treponema_D. The sequence goes on along the minus strand of JAZUEV010000087.1, from coordinate 1,799 downwards.
CACACAAGATGGATGCAACAATGGCAGCAAGTCTGTATCCAAATCCACCAACACCAACTGTAGCCAAAGACGTGAACAAAACCATCGCCAAAGCCTGTCCAAGTTTGAAACAGAAAGTACGGGCGGCAAAGAACATTCCCTGACGACTTTCTCCTGTGAGACGCTGGTCATATTCGGCGCAATCTGCAACCATAGCCTGTGGAAGAATTCCAAAGATGGCCATAGGAAGAGAACCGAACACAATCATCAAAACACCCTGCAAAAGTTGCATGACTGTTGTGTCTCCAAATGGGGTTGAAATCATGGAACTGTTTTTTCCAAATCCAGTGAATGCTGTGAAAGCAAAAACCAAAGTGAACATGGCGAAGGCAAAAACAACCATCTTCTTTTTTCCTACCTTGGCAGTAATCTTATTGATTCCAGGATAGAAAACCAAAGAAAGAACCGTCATCATAACAAGGAAAAGGGACTGGAATGCTTCTGGAAGTCCGATCAAGGATGTGACAAAATATGGAATACCTGTCTGGAACATTGTAAGACCAAGCCAATAGAAAATGTCGGAGGCAACAAACACTCGGAAGGATTTGTTCTTGAAAGTCATGCCCAAAGATTTGAACATACTTGCCTGTGATGGTTGTGCGTCAACATAATCTTTTTCCTTTATGGCAAAGACCGGGACATACATGCAGATCAAAGCAACCAAAGCGAACACACCGAAGGTCAATCGAATCGCCAGTACACGATCCCCAACAAAAGGAGTCAAGGCGCCCCAGATGACAGGTCCCAAATATCCAACACCGCATCCAACAATGTATGTCAAAGAAATTGCCGACGATGCCAACATTCTTTCCTTTTCCGTGTGGGTGATTTCAGAATACAAGGCAGTGTATGGAGTGCAGTACATGGTGATGAAAAAATAGTATGCCAAAAGCATTACGCACACCCAAACTGAGTTCAGAATATTCCCGGAGCTTTTTGATGCGTCAAATGGAGCACAGAAAACCAAAACTGTTGTGACAGCAAAAGGAATGGCGGACCACTTCAAAAATGGAATGCGACGTCCGTCCTTGGATTTGCATTTGTCCGACAGTGATGCGATGAAAGGATCTGTAACTGCATCGAAGATTCTTCCCAAAGCAGTCACACCTCCAATGATTGTCAAAAATCCCAAGATGACTCGTCCCTGTGGAATGAATATTTTTTGTCCCGCAGCCAATGCTTCTTCACTTGGTAGATAAAAACTTACAAGCCAGCTTCCAATCAATCCTGAAAGCAATGCCCAACCGAATTGTCCAATGGCGAAAAGCCAAATCTTTTTTTTGCTCAATGATTTCATATTGCCCCCTTTGTATTGGACGTCCCTAAAATTTGCGATTCTTAGAGACTCCCTATTTTCTATTTTAAAACTGAAAGAATTATTCCTATCAGCATATCTATTTGTTTTTCCGGACGAATCTTCAAATCTATTTGCAACATATCCCCGGCCAGAGAAAGTTTTTGCATAAGACTGAAAATTGAATGCATAATGGTAAAATAAATTTCCTCATCGCTATAGCTTTGAAGGTCACTATTTTTACCACCGCCAAAAGTAATGGAACAGTCTTCCCTGCCTTCCCTTATTATTCTCTCTACCAAATATTGCACATCCATGATGCGACTTTCGTAAAGTTGAAGACTTTTTTGAGAAATCTTTTCTCTTTTCACAAAAGCGTCAAAATAATAGATGAAGCGAAAAAATGGTCCATTGGATGAAAAGAATTCCGAAAAAGATTCCAAAAGAAATTTCAGTTTCTCAAATC
>JAZUEV010000086.1:0-3896 GCA_045640345.1 Treponema sp. | reverse complement strand
GAGCGATAGCGGCGTGGAGAAATCTCTAGCACGACTATTTTTAGATTTCTCCATTCCATTCGCTCCGCTCTCTCCAGTCGAAATGACACATAAAGCAGAATCTCGTGTTATATCAAAAAAAGATTCGAAATGTCATAATATTACAATAATTTTAAGGAAATGCTGAAACAAGTTCAGCATAACAAAACAGTAAACTTTTATTTTTTGTCATGCCTTGAAAGGAACAGGACGGACATCAATATCAAAAGTCCTATGTAAATTCCCAGGGTCACAGGGAAGGCCGCTTGTCCACAAGAACCACAAATCACATAAGTAAGCATGTTGTAGATATAGCTCAAGGTTTCCCAAAGGATGAATGCCAAAAGTCCAGTGATTGGAACAAGGAAAATCCATCGGAATCTGAATTGTACTTTGCTTCCACCTTCGATTCTATAGTTCCATCCACATGTGGCGCACAAAATCATTATGCTCAAAAGGAACAATGGATACAAAAGTCGTCCAAGCAAATCCTTGTAGAAAACTTCTCTAGAATATCCATACGCAGTGGCTTTTTTTACAAAACTGGAAAGAGTGATTATATCCATTCCTTCAGGACCGTTGGCAGCTTCGTTGACCGCTATAAAATCCTCATAAGGCATGGACAAAACCATTGTCCTTGTTTCAGGCAGTCTCCTTGTAACTTCGGCTCTTAAAGTTCCATAAGGGTCGGACATATCAATTCCTGCATCATTTTCAAAAGGTTTTTCATAAGTCTGAGAAGCTCTCATACCTTCTGCATCAAGAATTTCTTTTGGAAGATTTGTTATGCCATAGGAATATTTTGGTTCAGTGACCACACCATCGGTTTCCCTATCCACAGCCAGCAACATAACGAATGGAACATTTTTCCAAGATTTTGAAAGACCTTTGTAGGAAATAGTCTCATCATCAAAAGTATCCACACTTTGGGACACAACTTTTGCAACAGGAGCGTACATTGAACGAATAAATTTTCCACTCTTGGAGAAAGTTGCGACCGTCAAACCTTCAAGATATCGAACAGCTCTTCCATCCTCAAAAGAATCCATGGCACCTTTTATATAGTAGACATTTTTTGTTCCAGAGGCGGAATCAGCAAGAGCAAAATAGATATCACCAGAATTCTTGAGTTTTTCAATATTCTCGGCTTCATCAATAAAGAAATATTCATTGGAAACAGATTCTTCAGCGAGTGCCAAAAATCTTTCAATATCAGGTTCTCCGTCGTGACCATTTTCTTTAAGGGACTTCAAAATGTAATAAGCCTTTAGATTATCACTAGGATTTCCAGCCTGCAATGCGTTGTATGCCTGCATCTTTTTTTGATAGAAAGCGTAATCCTCTTCATTTCCAAAACCAGATGGATTTTTCAACTGTCCCCATGCATTAGCCGCAGCAACTTTTGCATCCTGCATGATTGTATCAACACCGTCCGACGCTTTTACTGCAAGACTTGCCCAATAATGAGCCAAATACCAATCATTTTTTTCAGCCGCTTCATTTGATTTTTCCAACATCTGTGTGGCTGTATAACTTTGGTCTTCGGCATGAATTGGCATATTCTCGTTTACACGGACTGGATTTTTTTTATCTTCACCATAGACAGAACGGTCGTAAGCCAAATCCAAAGCATTTTTTGCCTTCTTCAACAAATCTACAGATTCTTCATCTTTTGGACAAATACGACTTGCCCTAAGAGCATAAGGATAAGCCAGTTCAGGATTTTCTGATGACAACAAATCGATAGCAGAATTTTTTGCGGAAACCAATTCTTTTGGTCCATTCATCAATGCTCGATATTTTTTTTCAACCCCAGGATTCAGGACTTCAAATGTCATGGTCAAAATAAAAGTCAAAATCAATGCAAAAAGAACCACTCCCCCAAAACGTTTGAACATTCCTTCGGAAAACCTTTTTGTAGATCCAACTTTTTCACCCTTCCACGCAATTGAACAAGCCACGGCAAATCCACTAAGAAGAATAGCAGGCAACAAATCCAAAAAGAATTTTACTCCACGAATAAATCTATAAGAATTTGCGTCCCCTGGGTTCAACTCTGGTATAGGTCGATAACAAAAAGTCGAAGCCATACAGATGGCAAAAATCATCAAGGTGTAGACAATGATTGTCGGCAAAGTTTTTTTCATACTATCTCCTTCCGTAAGGATCTTCGTTTTCCAATCTAAGTGCTTTTCTATATTTCTGCTGCATAATAAATCCCAGCAAGGAGAAGACCACGAAAATCAAAACATTCATTATTACTATCAAAGGATTTTTTATTGGCAACTTGGACATGGCTCCTTCAAGGAAAGCTTTTGCTGGATCCATAAAAGATTGTGTGTACGCCATAATATTCAAAACCAGAATTCCAATTATGGATATACAGACCATAACCAAATTTACCATTCTCCATTTTGAAACAGAACAAAGTCCCACAACAGATGCCAAAGCCAAACCGATGGATGAAAAACAAAGCCAAGCCAAAAATCCACCTTTCCAAGCCTGATGGGAGATTCTAAAGAACATCCTTGACCACATTGTCAAAATCTCAACAAATTTTGGCATACCAATTGATTTATGGATAAGACTGTCCGACGCTCCTTTGCTTTTTGGAATCGAGACATTGCTAAAAGTATAGATTTTGTCATCCTGATTTTCTGGATCAATGCAAACTCCATCAGCAATACTGCCATCCTCCACGGAACAATAGTAGAAAACAGCTCCAGTTTTTCCAATTCTAAAATAATCGGAGGTCAAACTTTTTTCAACATCGGTCTGTGGATGGGTCTCTGCGTATTTAGAAAGCCATGTATAATTCAAAGGAATAAGGAACACCCATGTAGCAATTATAGCAGCAACAACGGTAACAAGAGGAATAACCTGTACGATTGAATATCGGATAAGATAAAAACACATCATGGCACCACAAAGGACAACTACCAATGGGAAAAATTTATTTACCCCAGTCAAAAAATAACCAAGGTTGAATACATTTACCCCACCTCCAGCTACCATTTTGATACACAATGAATAAGCTGTATAAACTGCGGCACAAATGGCTGTCCCTATAATCAACACAAGGACATAAATCAAAACCATTCTGAGAGTTGTTATAATAGAAGATTCTTTTTTCATTTATCCACCACGGCTCCGAAACTGAGATGAGGGATGTTCTAAAAACTGTTGTTTCCAGGGATTCCCATAAAAATCCACCTCTAGTACATTGTCGGATAAATTTCGATTTGTTTAAAGTGCTTAGGGGTTTGGACATAAAAAAAGCCCCTCTGGATTAGCCAAAGGGGTTAACAGTTGGTGAACCGATTATTCCTGAACGCAACTTACTACTGAATTATCTGTGTGGGAGAATGGAGCTGGGATGTATTTGTCTGCGCACCAATCATTTTCCCATCTTTTTCCGTCAATCAAATAGCGGAACTGATATTCTCGACCGACTTCCAATTCTTTAGTAATTTCAAAAGATCCATCCTTCTTTTTCTTAAGCTGATCAGAAGTACTGCTCCAACTATTAAAGTCTCCTGCAATTGTTATGGATTCTGCATTCTGAGCCGCATCAGCTTCAACTGTAAATGTTACCTTGCATACGCCAGGCTTGGTCTTCAAAAAACTTTTTTTCAATGACATAACAAACTCCTTCAAAAATAACTAGGGAAGTCAACAAATTTCGCAAAAATTATATCATAATAAATAAGTTTTTTCAATAATCAAAACAAAATTTATAGGAAAATTAAGAATATTTTGTTTCATCTTTCATCTTTGAGATTTCTCCACTATGGTCGAAATGACTATCCTTTTTCATCTTTCATCTTTCATTTTTGAGATTTCTCCACTACGGTCGAAATGACTAACATTTTTCATCT
>JAZUEV010000085.1:0-2606 GCA_045640345.1 Treponema sp. | reverse complement strand
CTCCCAAAGATTTAGAGATCCCGAAACTAGTTCGAGATGACATTTTTTTATTTTTTCAGCAGTCCTATGATTGCGTCGGGGGCATTCATTATGAGAGTCCGAAATGAACTCGGAATAACGTTATGAATTATCCGGTCATCTCAAAAAATTATTTTATCCTTCTAAAATTCTCTCCTTCATAAATTCTAACAGGATTTCCACGGACGATTTTTTTATGTTCCATCCATGATTTTTGATTTTGTGACTCTGAACTTTTTTCATTCATACTTTTGATTTTCAGAATCAATTTTTTTTCTGCAATCCTTCGATTCGCCATCTGGGTTCTTTCTTCCGATGCTGTGACAGTTGTGCCACTTTTTTCGTGAATCAATCGTACGCCAGTTTCTACTTTATTGACATTTTGACCTCCGTTTCCACCGCAATGAAAAAACTGAATTTTTGTGTCCCGCAAAATTTTTGATTCATCATAAAGGATTTTTTTTTCATCAAGAATGCTTATGTCGATGAACCAATTTTTTCTTTTATGGTTGGGTCGTAAAAAACTTTTATACTTCCATTCCACTGTTCCTTCCAAAAAAGAAAGATCATTTTCTGTTTCAAAAATCACAGATGAAAATCCATCGCAAAATTTACAAGAGTTGTTTTGAATCAATGAAGTGGAAAATTCTTTGCACAATGATTCGTAAAATTTTTTAACTCCAATCTCACATTCGCATGGACCTTGACCAGAACTAAGTTGAACTAACATTAATTTCCTCCAGCTTTGAAATTGTAAATTGGTTTTATAATTTTTGTAATTTCAACAGAATCGGAAATAACGTTTTTGATTTCATCAATTCCTCGGTAAGCAAAAGGTGCTTCGTCCAAAGTTGTTTCATCAATACAAGAAGAATAAATTCCTTTCATCGATTTTTTGAATGAGCTGACGGTAAAACTTTTTTTTACATCATCCCGTTTCATAATTCTACCAGAACCATGGGGAGCAGAAAAATTCCAGTCGGCATTTCCCAACCCTTTTCCCAAAATAATTCCGTCTTTCATGTTGATGGGAATAATAAGTTTCTCGTCTTTTTTTGCACTGATTGAACCTTTTCGCAAAATGATTTTATCATCAAATTTTTCAATAAAGTTGTGACAGCAATCGACATCAATTTCGTACTTCCATTTCATGCCTTTGCAAATGTCATCAATAATTGCCAAACGATTTAATCTTGCATATTCCTGTGCCACTTGCAAATCATCAATATAAAAATTCATTTCATCGTTTTCGAGAAAAGTCCATTCATAAGGAATTCCCTGTGGACGAAGTTTTCTGCTGGCATTCAAAAGATAATGGTCAGTAAGTTCTTTTCCAAAATGACGACTTCCAGAATGAACTACCAAATAAATTTCTTCATCTTGACTTTTGTCGATTTCAATAAAATGATTTCCTCCTCCTAAAGTTCCAATTCCTAAAATATTTCTGTCCTTTGAAATGTGTTTTGTACAATTTAATTTTGTAAAATCAAAGTCCAATGCAAATCGGTGTGGTTTTTTGCGAATGTCAAATCCACTAGGAATATTGTCCCGAATGACTGAATCAACTTGCTTAAATTCAAGTCCCCGATGTTTAGTAATTCGAGCGGCGGTCACTCCACAACCAACATCAATACCCAAAAGATTTGGAATTATTCTTTGATGGATTGTCATGGAAAGTCCAATTGGTGCGATTGTTCCTGGATGGCAGTCGGGCATTAAACAAACCGAACTTTCTTTTGAAATTGGATTGTCCAAAATATTTTTAATTTGAGTTCTTGCGTAATCTTCCACTGAGGTCGCAAAAATTTTAGCAGAGCAAAATGTTCCCTGAATGAGTTCCATAAAATTTCCTTATAAAAATTAAAATACGAAACAGCTTGCCCAATGATGAGAATAGAAATGGATTTTTAAAATTTAAAATACAGAATCGGTTTCTATTTTTTCAAGGACAGCATTGTTCCAAAAAGTGATGTGGTGAAAGTATTGGTTGTGTGTGTCATGGCTGTCCTCCTAAAAAGTTATTTGTTTTGAATTAAAGATAATAAATCAACAAAAAATCGTCAAGTACTTTTTGAAAAAAAATGGAGGTTTCGACAGGCTCAACCACCACAGATTTTTGTTTGTATGATAGTTTTATAAAACAACTGCCAATTTGACTGGAACGAATGAAATGACTTTTGATTTTATGTGGAGGTTTTGACAGGCTCAACCACCACAAATATTTAATAGATTTGGACATCTTTAAAAATTACAATTTTTAGAGACTTCCATTTTTAAATTTCAAAATCCAGACAAGAACGAGCGGCGGTGTAGGGGCGGACTTTTGAATCAGCTACTGCAACGTGTTCTGGATGTTTTGAATAATTTTTCAAATCTTCTTTTGTTTCGAAAGTTGAATCCAACATAAGATCTGCTGTTGATGAATCCAGTCTTCCATCTGTGTTTACTTTGATTTCAACTAATCCTGGAATCTTTCCTTTGAGGCTTTCAAGTCCTGCTTTAATTCCAGCTTTGACGGATACCTTTTCTTCGTCGCTCATTTCTTTGAGTGTCCATAGAATAATGTGCTTAAGTCGGAGGGCCAAGCG
>JAZUEV010000084.1:0-3949 GCA_045640345.1 Treponema sp. | reverse complement strand
CAACTGTCCACTCCCTCAAAGCAAAGGATTTTTCTGTCGCCATTTTTTTATAATTGTATGTCCGAGTATAAACTCCGCAGGGATTTTCGTCAGGGACAAAAGGCGGATTGTATGGAATGGGATAGCAGACATTTGTGTACTGGGGCCTGTCATAACCGGAAAGCTGCCAATTAAGCGGCACAGTGATTTTATGAATTGAATCTTTATTGATAAAATCCTCTTCCAAATCAAAAACGCTGTCGTAATAATTGAAGCCCCACTGTCCATTCAACAGTTCAAAAGAATTTGATTTTTCGCGGCTGTCAAATGGATTTTGGGACTTTCCAAATGGAATAAAATATGCATGATTTTTAAGGGTCCCCACATGGAACACTTCCGGATTTTCATGGTAAATCAAACAGCTTCTTGGACTTCTATTTTCAGTTTTCATTTTTGTTTCCTCATAATTTTTTTTGAAGGATTGGTTCAAGGTAATTTTTTACAAACAGTTAAAATCACAAACCAAGCAAAATAATTATACCACATTATTTCAAAAATGGAGTCTATAAAAAAATGTAATTTTTAGAAACAACTTTGAAAACACGACGCTTAATTTCATGGATTAAAATTCGGTTAGGAATATAAAATTCCTGACATCTATAAAAAGGATTTTCTAGAGATGCCCAAATAAAATACTTCGAAAACCTAATAATTAGGACACAACTTTCTAGCTTCCCCTTCAATCTCCGACATTTTTAATCGAAACAAGATGACAATCCTCCGGTTTTGAATCAGCAGAACAAAAATGTAGTCACACAACAAAAGCCTTGCACTCGGTCTCTTTTCCATTTCTGATGGAATCTTCCAAGGCATCACCGATAATGACATCCACTTTCTGTCCCGGTCTATAGATTGTTGAGTCCGAAACAGTACATTCCACGTGGAGATAATTCTCGGTCACGGCATGGATAATGTTTCCGTTTGGACAGTTTCTCAATGACCTGCTGTTCTCCACAATGGCGGTGACTTTTTTACCTTCCCATCTCTTTATATATGACAGTTTTCCTTCAAGGGCGATGGATGAAAGAATCTTTACCCGCTCACCTTTTATTCTCTCAGGAATCTGTGGCTTCATGTTCATGGCAGGAGTCCCCGGTCTTGGAGAAAATGGGAACGCATGTATCCAAGCGAAATCAGAAATATTGCAAAGTTTTTTTGTCAATTCAAAATCTTCTTCGCTTTCACCTGGAAATCCAGCAATCAAGTCGCAGGAAATGAATGGGTCGTCCTTGGCTTTTCTCAGAAGTTCAATGGACTTTATCACATTATCCACAGAATGAGGTCTTCTCATCAATTCCAAAATCCTGTCGCTTCCTGATTGTATGCTCAAATGGAAAAACGGTTGTATCCTTTTGTCTTTTAAAACATCGCACAGTTCCTGATTGACGGCCTGAGGATATAAAGATGAAATTCTTAGCAAGATTTTTTTTGTATTTTTCAGGACCAAAGAAAGAAGTCCCGATAGATTCAAGGTTTCTCCATAAGAATCAAGAGATGAATATTGGCTTAGATTGACTCCAGTGAAAACTACTTCCTCAATGCCGGATTCTTCCATTTGCTTGACCCGTCTCACAACCTCGTTGGCATACAGGGAAATAGATTTACCTCTCGCAAAATGTATACGACAGAATGAGCAGGCACAGTTACATCCGTCCTGAATTTTTATGGAACCTCTGCTGTGCTTTTCAAAGACAGGTGTGAACAATGAGAACAAATCAGATTTTCCATCAAGAGACTTACCCTTCACAAAAGTCAGTTTAGAATTTTCAAGGGAATCCCCAAGACTTTGAGATGATTTATCGTTTATGAATTTTTTTAATCCATCAAGACTCACAAGACCTTCGTCACTAAACAAAAGTTTGTCATTGGACATCTGTTGGGCGATCTGTGTAAGAAGATACTTTTTTGTCCCTTTCAATATTCCTATGCGATCGGGATTTATGGATTCAATATTCGCTCCATCAAGTTCAGCATAACAGCCGGTAACAAGAACAATGGACGACGGATATTTTTCCAACAAAAGCCTGATTACCCTGCGAGCCTTTTGTTCAGCTTTTCCTGTGACAGTACAAGTGTTTACGACACACAAAACCACATCCATGTTTTCTTTTGTGGATGCGGTCACGGATTCCATGTCAACTGAAAATCCGTTTTGAGAAAAACAATGTGCCGCCCCTTCAGTTTCGTCCTGATTAAGACGACATCCCAGAGTTTCAAAATGGACTATCAAAGATGGGTCTGGCAACGAGATTTACCTCTTGATGCGTCAGAAAGTCCCGGATTCTGCTCCAAGGCTCTGTCATAGGCTGTGATGGCCGAACTGTAGTCCCTTGCCATTTCCCTTGCATATCCAAGACGAGACCACCAGTTGCTCATTGAAGGTTCCAGACGGACTGCCATGGAAAGTGCTATATCTGCATGTTCATATTTCGCTTGACGGATATAGATTTCTCCGGTGAAGAAATAGACCTTTCCCAAGCGGGACGCATTGTTTTCCTGGGTCCTGGCAATATACATCTGGAACATATTCAAAGCTTCTGCATTTTTGTCAAGATAATACTTTGCCTCACCAAGGATTTCAATCAGACGAACATCGTCCGGGGAAATCTTTCTGGCTGCCGTGGCTTTTTTTTCTGCTTCGGCGTACTGCTTGTTGTCAACCAACGCCCAACACATTACGGCATAGGAATCCAAATTTCTAGGATTGGAATCAAGCTCGGCTTCACAAATCTGGATTGCCCTTGCGTAGTTTCCATTGCGCCACTCCTTAAGCGCGTCCGGTTTTCCCTGAGCAAAAAGTGATGGCAAAATCAAAAGGGACGCAAAAATTATGGATAAAATCTTCTTCATAGGATTCACCTCTATTTAGTTAATCTCTTTGCTGGTCATTGTACATCGCCCAGAGAATGACGACCCCGGCTCTAGCACAACCTGGTCGGATGTTATATCACCAACCACCGTGCCTGTGGATGTTACATGGACAAGTTTCACTCCGTTGATGTTTCCCCTGACCTTTCCACGAACAAGAACTCTGTCGGCGACGATATCAGCATTCACCTCAGCGTTTGTGTCAATCATCAAATCACTGGTGGCCTCAATATTTCCGTTCACGCGACCTCTAATCATAAATGGTTTCGCGAACTTTATGTCACCTGTGAAGGTCAAGTCGCTTGCCATTACTGTATCAAAATCATCCTCTTCTGTCTCGAAGGGCATGGAATCTTTTAACTCAAACATATCTTACATTATAACTATAATTGAAAAATAGGTCAATAAAAAAATGAATGAACCACATGGGCACGAATCAATATCGATTGTGTAATTCAAAACAACCGCTGGCAAATTACGGAATTTCTAAAATTTGCAGTCTCTTGCATCTATTGTTCCTTCTATATATTTGTAAAAAATATCTGTAAAAAAGAAAAGGTCGGATGAACTTTCGCTCACCCGACCAAAATGGAGTGTTACTATAATGACTTGCAGCTTCAATGCAGTCATCATCTTGGACCCTCCCAAAGCTCATAGAGACACTTCAGGAAGCTGCTATTTGTGGGACGACCCGATTTTCATCAAGCCGTCATCTTACCGATTTTAGCGCTTGAGGTTGATGACAGTCTCAAGCATTGAGTCGCCAGTCTGGATTGTCTTTGCGTTTGACTCGAATCCTCTCTGTGTGACGATCATATCAGTCAACTGTTCGGTGAGGTCAACGTTTGACATTTCCAATGTTCCGGCAAGGAAGCTACCCTTTCCAGCTGTGCGTGCTTCACCGATGTTTGCCATTCCGGAGTTGATTGATTCTGCGTAAGTGTTGTCGCCCTTCTTTTCAAGACCACCCTGGTTTGTGAAACTTGCCATTGCGATCTGTCCGATGGTGCGTGTAGAACCGTTTGAGTAAACACCTGTGATG
>JAZUEV010000083.1:0-3462 GCA_045640345.1 Treponema sp. | reverse complement strand
GACAACTATGACAAGGAAAAAGGGAGTTTCGCCAATTTCTTGTACGCCAATGTGAACAACCATTTTCTTGTTTGGGGCCGCCTTATCCATAAGAAGGAAGTGGACGAACAGACTTTTGAACCTGTGAAGGACATAGTATATGAAGAATCCCTGGAAAGCTATGCTAAAATCAGTCAACCAAGGATTCCAGAGGTCCATGAAATCGGGAAAGATGAAATAAAGTATATCCAAAATATCCTCCACAACAAGGAATACGAGGAAAAGCCCTACACCATGAACCGCAGGAGCAGAAGATTGTCCGAGCAGAAAAAAAATGGACAAGAAATCCAAAAAAGAACCTGCCTTGTGCTGCTTTTAAAAAGCTGTGCGTTTGTAGACGACAAACTAATTGAAAAAGTCTCCACCTTCTGCCAGATGTCCTATGATGAAATCAAATCCCTGGTGGACCAGGCAAGGGACTCCCTCAAGGCAAAGAAAGGAAGATTCATAAAAATCGAACAAGCCAGGGACAATTATTTTTATTTCAAAAGGAAGTACTTCGCCGAAATGATGGACGGAGACTACAACACCGAATTCTGTAGCATAATCAACCAGAAGATTGTCAAGATGGATAAGGCATGGAAGGATAAAAACACAATACTCCATTCCCAGTCACTCATGGTCCCCACAAACATCGCCATAGGAAGAATCCTCGGATTGAGCGACAAACAAGTGAGACTGATTTTGAATATGGTCCCAAAGAACATAGACGAAAACCAATTAAGTCAGTATTATAGAGGGTATGAAGATATATTTGGCAAGCGGAAATCTGAACAAGAAACGAGAAATGTCGGAACTTTTTCCGGAACATACAGTAGTGATTCCCAAGGACGAGGGAATAACATTCGATCCTGAAGAGACAGGCACAACTTTTTATGAGAACTCCATCATAAAAGCAAAGGCCCTGTACGATATTGTTGGATGTCCTGTTATTGCGGACGACTCAGGTATTTGCGTTGACGCATTGGATGGTGCACCGGGCATCTATTCATCCAGATACGCGGGTCCTGATTTTATGCAGGGACATCCAGACGGCAAAAAAATCACCCAGGCTGAACAAAACAGGTTCCTTATCCAGCAACTGAACGATGCAGTGGAATCTGGAAAGACTTTCGAAGCTGACTCAAGGGCTGGACTTTTTCCAAACGGTCCCAGAAGTGCAAGATACGTCTGCGCGATGGTGCTCTACATGGGTCCCGGCAGAATCTATGTGTCCCAGGAGACAATGGAAGGAACCATCATCGAAAAAGTGGAAGACCAGAGAGGTGAAAACGGATTTGGATACGACCCTCTTTTCTATCTGCCACAGTTCGGCAAGACATCGGCTGAGATTTCTCCGGAACAGAAAAATGAGATCAGCCACAGGGGCAAGGCGGCGAAGGTCATGAAATCCATCGTGTCCCAGTTGCTGGCCAACTAACAAACTCTTTCAACAGTGGAAGGTAAAAGAATGAAAACAAAAGACATTAAAAGCGGAAACCACATTTGGCATTTCGCAAAAACCAGCGGACTTATGCAGCTTCAGATTCAGTCCATAGACGACGTGCTGGAGCTTGAGCATCTGGATCCAAAACTCTGGGTGGCATTGGCCTGTCCTGTCAGCGGACTTGAGTTCAGCGAAGACACATTGCAGGTGGTTGACCTTAACAAGGACGGTCGGGTGCAGGTGCCGGAGATTCTTGAGACCACAAGGTTTATCAAAAAATATTTCAAGAGACCTGAAATCATCATGGAAAATGGAGACACAATTCCTTTGGATGCTCTTTCAGATGAAAGTTTTGACTGTGGTCACTCCCCTTCTGATTCAGCAAAGGCTATCCTCAATATTCTTGGAAAAGAAAGCGCAACAGAAATCTCTCTGTCCGATGTTTCCATGAACGAAAAGCTTTTTTCTCCATCGGTGTACAACGGAGACAAGATTCTTCCAGCCGCGGCCGTGAAAGATGAAAACGCATCAAAGACTGTCAAGGAAATCATTGAAGCCACCGGCGGTTGTGACGATATTTCAGGGGAAAAAGGAATCAACAGAGCACAGTTTGAGACATTCTTCAAGGACTTGAAAGCCACACAGGAATGGAGGGAACTGGCACAAAAGGATGCACCTGGAATCTTCTTCATGGGATTGGCAACTGACTCGGCGGCAGATTCCTACATGGCTGTGAGGGACAAGATAAACGAGTTTTTCCTTCGATGCAATATCGACTCATTCTCTTCCGACCTTTCAAAAAATCTCCACGACAAGGAGCTGGCAAGTTTTGACGACGGTCTTTCAAACGAAAAACTTGAAAACCTGCCTCTTGCAAAAATCAATGGAGAAAAAGTTCTTCCACTTAATTCCAGGGTGAATCCACTTTGGGCCGAAAAAATCAGGACATTCAGGTCAAAAGCTGTTGCAAATATTTTCAACGACGAATTCAAGCAGAACATTAACGAAGAGGAATGGAAAAGCCTTAGCAAAAGTTTTGAATCCTACATGGCATGGTTCGGGGCAAAACCTTCAAACACGGTCTCCAGCCTTTCAATTGAACGTATTGCAGAAATCCTGTCCAGCGATGCCCAGCTGATAATCGACCACGCACTGTCGGAAGAAGAAAAGCATCCTCCAATCGCCCTGGCAACTTTGGATTTGAAGAAGATGCTGCTTTTGAGAAGGGATTTCGTGAAGCTCTTGAAAAACTTTGTGTCCTTTGAAGAATTCTACGACCCAGAGACCCCTGCAGTTTTCCAGTGCGGAACACTTTACATTGACGGACATTCCTGCGACCTTTGTTTCAAGGTGACAGACCCGGCCAAACATTCGGTCATGGCAACATTCAGCCAGTGCTATCTTTTGTATTGCGACTGCGTAAAAAAGACGACAGGAGAAAAAATGTCCATCGCAGCCATGGTCTCGGCAGGAAAAACAGACAACCTCATTGTTGGACGCAACGGTCTTTTCTTTGACAGAAACGGCAACAACTGGGACGCAACCATTACAAAGATTGTGGAAAATCCAATCAGCATAAAGGAAGCATTCCTGAGTCCATACAAGAAAATGTCCAAGATGATCCAGGAAAGAATCTCAAAGGCTGCCGCAAACGCAGAGGCAAAGGTCAATGAAAAAATGACCCAGGCAGTTAACGATCCGACAAAGGCAGCAACCAACGCCGCCGCCACATCAAAGAAGATTGACATAGGGACCATCGCAGCATTGTCGGTGGCTTTCACAGGAATAGCAACAGTCGTGGGAGGACTTTTGAGCGCCTTCTTTGGATTGGGAAAATGGATTCCATTGGGAGTGGTGGGCATCATCCTTCTTATATCCCTGCCGTCAATGTTCATCGCATGGTCAAAGCTTAAGCAGAGAAACATAGCCCCGATCTTGGATGCTTCTGG
The DNA here is from genome assembly GCA_045640345.1 of Treponema sp. Classification (GTDB taxonomy): domain Bacteria; phylum Spirochaetota; class Spirochaetia; order Treponematales; family Treponemataceae; genus Treponema_D. The sequence goes on along the minus strand of JAZUEV010000083.1, from coordinate 48 downwards.
ATGGGCAATCAACGGCAACGTCAAGATCAACATCACATTGGGTTCAGC
>JAZUEV010000082.1:0-2804 GCA_045640345.1 Treponema sp. | reverse complement strand
TTTAAAAATTGCAATTTTTAGATGTTCCTCTTTATTTTCCTTGCCAATTTATCTGTTTTTTACTATATTTATATAGGACATCTCGATATGGATTTAAGGGATGTTTTGATTTTAAGACCGTTTCGGTGGTCGCATTTTATTTTTTTTGGGAGACACTATGAGAAAGTCACTTGGTGGCATTTTTTGTGAAGAAGAGGAAGAGGAATCAAAGAAGAAGGAAGCCGCTCCAGACCCACTTGCTGAAAAATTCCTTAAGACCCGTCAGATTTTGCTGAGTGGTGAAATCAATGAGGAAAATGCAGACAAGATTGTTGAAAAACTCTTGATTATGGAAGCCGACAGCGATAAGCCTATATATATCTATATAGACAGTCCTGGAGGAGATGTGGACGCTGGTTTTGCTATCTTTGATACGATTCGTTTTATCAATGCGCCTGTGTATACAATTGGTTGGGGATTGGTTGCTTCTGCCGCCGCTCTTATTTTGTTGGCCGCTCCAAAGGAAAGACGACTTAGTCTTCCAAACAGCCATTATCTTATCCACCAGCCATCCAGCGGTATGAAGGGTGTGGCCACTGACATTGAAATCCACGCTGCCGAAATTGAAAAGACCAAGACAAAGTTGAACAAGCTTATTGCCGAAGAAACTGGTACAGCTTTGGAGAAGGTTGCAAAGGATACAGACCGTGACTATTGGCTCAACGCTGAGGAAGCAAAAGATTATGGTCTTGTAAGCAGAATAATCACCAAGCGTTCAGACTTGAACTAGGACTCGTCAATGTTTTTTGAACTCACCGACAGCATCACCGACGATATTGTGTTTTCCATGGAAGACCAAGGTGGAGAATGGTATTTTGATTCAATCAACAAGACAGTTGCTTCTCGTGAAATGATGGAAGAGGTGGGTTCGGAACTGGACTTGGATTCTGATGATTTCTATAGTATTCCTCAATGGACCAGCGAAGACGGTTTTGAATTGATGGAAGACTTTACGGAAAATCTACATACGCCTGGAGCAAAAACGGATTTAAGACGAGCGTTGTCAGGCGGAAGGGGGGTGTTCAGGAATTTTAAAAACGTGCTAAAACAGTACCCGGAAGTGGAGCAACGTTGGTTCTTGTTTAAGAACGACAAAATGTGTTCCAAAGTCCTCGAGTGGTACAACAGTCTGCGGGAATCTTGGGGTCTTGAAAAACTTGCGGAAGAGGACTCTGATAAAGTGCAGGAAACGGATGAACTTCTGTTGAATGATTTTATTTATGGTGAGTATGATTCCCAAAGTGATTGGACTGACATAAGAAGCGGACTTACAGGACTGATGGAAAATGATACAGATTTGGAAAGGGCTGAACTTTTTTTGTTGCAGAACCATTCGAATTTGTCCAAGCCTGAAGAAAAATCAGGGCTTGTTTGCAGGTCTCAGGACAGTGATTTTGTCGGTTGCCTGCTGATTACAAATTGTCCATCATGTTCGGAGAAAACCGTTGTTGTTACGGATTTCTTTGTTATTCAGAATCACCGTGGTCTTGGCATTGGTAGATTGTTGCTATCAAAATGCCTTGAAGAACTAAAAGATCGGGGTGTTCATTTTTGTTATGTATCGGGCATGCTTGTTCCGGAGACCTTTAGATTGACTTTTGAACAGTTTGGATTTAAGAAAAACGGTCCGGGATTTATAACTGACTTGTCCGTATAGGTGGGTTCACCTAAAACAAGGAATCCCAGAAAATAAGGGAAACCTAATAATTTTTTACCTGAGATTTAGGATCCAGGAGCAAAGGAGTTTTTTATGGCATACAACAGTAATGCTATCGATGAAGAAAGAATTGCTTCAGCTTTGGCAGAGGCATTGAAGAGTTTGGAAACTGCATCAGACGCAGAAATCAGTTCTTTGAACACTATTTACAAACTTTACAAAAAGAATGTTCCATTTTCAAAGAGAAAGTACATTGCAGCCATGCTTGTAAAACAGTCCCAGGGTGGTCGCCGTGTATTTGATCGCGACAACAAATTTGGAAAAGACAGAAACGATAGAAATGACCGTTTCCATTCAATAGATAAGAACTCACGCCCAGAAAGAAAGATGGAAAATCGTCCAGTTCGTGAAGGTTTTGACCAGACAGAAAGACCACGCACACCAAGAGTTGTAATTGATCCATCTGTGGCAAAGTCTGTTTTCATCAGCATCGGTAGAAATCGCCGTGTTTTCCCAAGAGATTTGCTTGGACTTTTGGTTGCAGTCGCTGGATTGGAAAGAGAAAGAATCGGTGAAATCAAGGTTTTGACCAGCTATTCATTTGTACAGCTTTATGCAGAAGATTGCGACAAGGTTATCGCTGCTTTGAACGGTTACGACTACAGGGGACGCAAGTTGTCTGTTGGTTATTCCCGTAAGGCTGAAGGATTTGATGAAAACGCAAAGGATGAATCAGCCTCAGATCCAGCAATCAACAATGACCCAATTCCAGCAAACGTAAGCAACGTTGGTCATGCAGATGAAAGCGCTAACTCAGAGACTGCTAAGATTGCCGCTGAACAGAATGAATTTGCAGCACGCCAGACTTCAATTTCCAGCGGAACTGCTAGGGATGAAAACATCCAGTCATTCTTTGAAACAACAGATGACGGACAGGTAAAGTCTCGCTTCAACAATCAGCAGTAATTTTGAAAAATGATTTAATTTGAAAAATCCCCGTCTCTTAATTGGATGTCACTGAAAAAGTGTAAAACCTGTCATCCTGAACTAGTTTCAGGATCTCTAATTGTATAATATATCTATAATTAATGAGATGCTGAAATAAATT
>JAZUEV010000081.1:0-2141 GCA_045640345.1 Treponema sp. | reverse complement strand
TGTCATGCTGAATTTGTTTCAGCGTCTCGTTAAATTAATGAAGATTCCAAATCGAGTTCGGGATGACATTTTTGTATTTTTTTGCGGTCTCATAAAAGTGGGAAGTCTCTAAAAACACAGTCTTTGGAGCTGTCCGTTTTTTTGTGGATGACCAAAATCCGTTCCTTAATTTTCAAGTGAGGTTCTGCAGCGAAATGAAGAAGAAAAAGTTTGCGTTTCTGTTTGCCGTAGCCGCTTTGTTGATTCAGACAGTCTATGCCCAGCAGGGTGTGGAAAAGCAGGCTGTCCGATGGTCCAGGGGAAGCTCCATCAATGAGTATCTTGAAAGATATTCAAAAGCCAAAACCCCAGACAAAGAGGTAATTATTGATGCCCAATCATATTCGGAGGCAAGTTCCGATGCGGTTGTGGAAAAACTTTCCCAATATAAAGGAAAAAGCAATGTCCTTATGTGGACCGACGAATCCGGTGAAGTGACATGGCCTTTTACTGTTGAAGAAAGTGGCATCTATTATCTTACTATGGATTATATTGCCCTTCCATTCAAGGGAATGGAAATAGAATTTGAAGTCAAGCTGGACGGTAAGATTCCTTATGACGATTTCCAGGCTGTTCGTTTTTCAAGAGTCTGGAAAGATGCAACCGAAATCCGCAAGGACAAAAACGGAAACGAGCTTGTCAGTGATGAAGAAGAAGTTGAAATGTGGCAGACCCGTCAGTTTATTGACACACAGGGATTTTTCAACGAGCCACTCCCTCTTTACATGGAAGCAGGCAAGCATGAACTTACCCTCAAACTAAAAAGGGAAGCGTTGTGCATTAAGGAAATAAGAATCGGTGGAATTGAAGAACTGCCACGCTACAGCGAGATTGCTGATAAATATTCTTCCTATAATAAGCCAAAGAATGTGTTTGTTAAGGTGCAGGGTGAACATGCCACATTGAAGTCCGATTCTGTTTTGATTGCAACATCGGACAGAATTGATGCAGCCACTGAACCAAGTTCTCCATCAAAGATTCGCCTCAACACTATCGGAGGTAACTACACATGGAAACTTCCTGGACAGTGGATTGAATGGGAAATCGAGGCTCCTGAGGATGGACTTTACAAGCTGTTCATAAAGGCTCGCCAGAATGTTCAGAGAGGTATGGCCGCCACAAGAAAGGTCTATATTGATGGAAAGATTCCAAGCAAGGAATTCGAGAATCTTGAATTCCCATACGACCTTAACTGGAATCAGTTCACACCAAAGTCCTCGGAAAGTGGAAAACCATGTTTGGTTCATCTCACAAAGGGTAAGCACACCATCAGGCTTGAAAACAGTCTTGGCCGTTTGACCCCTATCCTTACGTCTGTTGATGATTTGACCTACGAATGTAACACACTCCGCCGCCGTTTCATTATGATCATGGGTAGCGAGCCTGACCTTTATCGTGACTATCAGCTGGACAAGGAAATCCCAGGTCTGGTGGAAAAGCTCCATGAACTTGCATCCAGATTTGAACAGCAGGCCGATGAATTTGAGGAAATCACAGGACAGAAGGGAACGGAAGCCCAGACCCTTAGAATCATGGTTGACCAGTTGAACCTTTTTGCTGACCAGCCTGAATATATTCCAAACAGACAGTCCTCATTCCGTGACAATATCACAAATCTTGCTACATGGATTTTGGCCAGAAAGGAAGTTCCTGTTGAGATCGACTATCTTGGAATTATGGGTGAAGAAGACAAGATGCCAAAGGCGCGTGCAAACTGGTTCGTCCAGCGCTGGATGGATATCCGTTCATTCTTTGCATCCTTCATTGAAGACTACAACAGCATCGGTGGAAAAGAAAAAGAAGCCATTACGGTTTGGATTTCATCTGGACGTGACCAGGCTCAGATTCTCCGAAACCTTATTACCAACGATTTTACTCCAAACACAGGAATCAAAGTCAATCTTTCTTTGGTCCAGGGTACAATCATAGAAGCAACCATGGCAGGTCGTGGTCCTGATATTGCAATCCAGGTAGCCCGTGGTCAGCCTGTAAATCTTGCAGCCCGAAATGCTTTGTACGACCTTAAAAAGTTCCCTGACTATGACGAGGTGACAAAACGTTTCCGAGACAACGCTATGGTTCCTTATGAATACAGGGGTGGG
>JAZUEV010000080.1:0-10658 GCA_045640345.1 Treponema sp. | reverse complement strand
CGAGAAATTTTCAATTATCTTACAATACTCAAGATCCCCTTCACCAGTAATTTCAAAATTACACAAAGGAGTCTCTCGATTCATCAGTGTATAAATCATGTGGATATTATATCACACACCTTTACAATTGGGAATCTCTTGGCAACCATAAAAAATAAATTGATTTTTAGAAAAAATTAAATAGAAAAATATTGTTAAATCGTGATACAATAGAAGTAATAGAATTTGCCGTAAATGGTTTTAAATATCCAGGAGGAATTGATGTCCTTTAAAAAGACTGCCAACGCCTTGATTTTTACAAAAGGCAACGAAACTTTGAAGATTGAAGTTTGGGGTAAGGATTCGCTGCGTGTTCGTGCAACAATGGAAAGCGATTTTTCAAAAAATGATTGGGGTTTGACAGAACCTTTAAAATCAAAGGGAACTGCCGTCATTGAGATTGATGAAAAAACAAATGTTGCCACAATCACAAACGGAAAGATTTCCGCATCCCTTAACCGCAACGGTGTCCTGACTTTCAAAAAGGATGGCGAGGTTATTCTTCATGAATATTTCCGCAGCTACGATCCAGAAGTCACAAGAGAAAGTTGTTGTACAAAAGTTATCAACCGTCAGTGGCGTGGAATCATTGGTGGCGACTACAAATTGACAGTCCGCTTTGAATCAAGAGATGATGAAAAAATCTTTGGTATGGGACAGTATCAGACTCCATACTTGGACATGAAGGGATGTGTTCTTGAATTGGCACAGCGCAACTCACAGATTTCCATTCCATTTGCAGTCTCAAGCTTGGGCTACGGTTTCTTGTGGAATCTCCCAGCAGTTGGAACAGCATCATTTGGTAAGAACATCACTGAATGGACTGCTGAAAGCACAAAGGAAATGGACTACTGGATTACAGTCGGCGACACTCCTGCAAAAATTGTAAACACTTACACATCCGTTGTTGGTCGCGCACCAAACATGCCTGATGATTTGTTGGGATTCTGGCAGTGTAAACTCCGTTACAGAACACAGGATGAAGTTTTGACAGTTGCCCGTAAGTACAAGGAAATGGGAATCAAGTTGGATGTTATCGTTATTGATTTCTTCCACTGGATTCGTCAGGGAGACTGGGGATTCGATCCAGAGTATTGGCCAGATCCAAAAGCAATGTGCGATGAACTTCACGCCATGGGAACAAAGGTAATGGTTTCCGTTTGGCCATCAGTTGATAGAAAATCATCACACTATTATGAAATGGCAGACAAGGGATATTTGGTCAGAACAGAACACGGTGCACTTCAGACCTACGCATTCATGGGTGACTGTATTACTTTCGATGCAACAAACCCAAAAGCCCGTGAATATGTTTGGAACATCTGTAAAAAGAATTACGCAAAATACGGAATCGATATGTTCTGGTTGGACAATGCTGAACCTGATTTCGATGTTTACGACTATGCAAACTATCGCTACCAGATGGGATCAGCTCTTGCAGTAAGCAACATTTATCCAAAGTTCTATGCTCAGGCTTTCTATGATGGAATGAAAAAGAATGGAACAAAAGATGTCGTAAATCTTGAAAGATGTGCTTGGGTCGGAAGCCAGAAATACGGAACCATTTTGTGGAACGGTGATGTCCAGAGTACATTTGAATGTCTCCAGGATTCTGTGGTCGAAGGTTTGAACATGGGTCTTGCAGGTATCCCTTGGTGGACAACAGACATTGGTGGATTTATGTACGGAAATCCAAAGGATAAAAAGTTTGTTGAACTTTTGGAACGCTGGTTCGAATTTGCTGTATTTACTCCAATCCTTCGTCTCCATGGCGATCGTGACCCACATGATATTCCACCACTTTGCAAAGATCCACAGCAGGATTACGGTGGAGGATATTTGTACACTGGTCAGCCAAACGAAATCTGGAGCTACGGTGAAGAAGCACAGAAGATTATGGAAAAACAGATTAAGCTCCGCGAAAGTCTTAAACCATATATCTCAAGCTTGATGAAGGAAGCCAGCGAAACAGGTGCACCACTTATGAGAACAATGTTCTACGAATTCCCAGAAGATGCAAAATGTTGGGAACTCAAAGATCAGTACATGTTCGGAAGTGAATATCTTGTTGCTCCAATCCTCAAGGCAGGTGCAAAAAAGCGCGAAGTTTATCTTCCAGCAGGAAAATGGGTTGAAATCAATTCAAACAAGGAATTCAATGGTGGAAAGACTTACAAAGTTGACGCACCAATCGATTGCATCCCAGTATTCAAGAAGAGCAAATAAAATCGCTCAATAAAAACAAAAACGGTCGCTACGCTAATGTGTGGTGGCCGTATTTTTTTCAGATGAACCACCCCCAACGGTCATTTCGACCAAGCGGAAGCGCGTGGAGAAATCTCATCAATGACCATATTTTTTAGATTTCTCCATTGCGTTCGTTTCACTCCCTCCAGTCGAAATGACTGTCAAGGATTATTTTGTCTCAGGTCTTCGAGACTGACCAATTTATACAATTCACATTGTCATTCCAAATTCATTTCGGAATCTCAAAAACAACAAGCGTAACTGTTAATCAAGGGACGCTGTATCAAATTCAGCATGACAAAAATTAACCAAGCGTGACTGTTAATCAAGGGACGCCGTATCAAATTCAGCATAACAAAAATTAACCAAGCATGACTGTTAATCAAGGGACGCTGTATCAAATTCAGCATGACGACTTATTAGGCAGACTTTTTTTAAGCCAACAATTTTTTTAGCAAATCCCGACAGCCTTTTTCAACTTGGTTGTAGCAGGTTTCAAAATCGTTCGTGTACCAAGGGTCATCCACTTCATCATTGCTGCCTGAAAACTGTCGAATCAAAAAAATCTTGTTGTCAGGGTCGCCACCAAAAATCCGATTCATGTTTCTGATGTTTGCAAAATCCATTCCCACAATCACATCGTATTTTTCATAATCATCTTTTGTGATTTGACTTGCTCTGTGTGGTAAAAGCGGAATATTTTTTTTATTCAACATTGCGCGTGCCTGTGGATAGATTCCATTACCAATTTCTTCAGTGCTGGTGGCTTTTGATTCAATAAAAAAATCCTGTGCACAACCTTCAATTTCAACCAGATTCTGCATAATAAAATGTGCCATTGGTGAACGACAAATATTTCCATGACAAACAAAAAGTATTTTAGTCATAATTTTTCTCCTTGTAAAAAATTTATCTATCATGGGAACCTTTAAAAATTTCAATTTTTAGAGATGCCCTTATCATTTTCCAACTTTTGTTTCAAGTTGATGCATTCTGTGGATTCCAATATGACCGATGCCTAGAATAATCGTACCAAATATAAGAATCAAATTTTTTCCATAAATTCCCAAAATCAAAAATGCCAAAACTGGGAGAGTCGCCAAGGCTAACGGAAATCCCATAAAACTTTTGTAAAAATCATCCATCTTTTTTTGGCTCTTAAAATATTTTATCCAAGCTAAATCGTAAAGAATCATCAATGCAAACGCAATCGCCAAAAACAAAATGTGGAAAGAAAAAAGAAATCCTCCTTTTGAAATCGACACATGAAAATTAAAATCCGAAAAAATCAATACACAAACCGTAGCAAGAACTTGTCCAATCTTTTCACAAATCACAAAAAATTTATTTTCATTTTTTGCATAAAGTTCATAATTTTCTGGAAGATTTTTTGTCCAAATTATATTTGGAATAAAAAGCATCAAAAGAAAAATCAACCCGATATACGAAAAACCAAAAGTGTACGGCTTAGGATTTATGCAAATATTTACAACATTTTTTGAACTGATAATTTTTCCATAATGCTCCTGAAGTCTTCCGCTCATCAATTTAGGATTTTGAATTTGAGTATGAAAACTTCCATAGATGCCCATTATTTTTTTATCAGAAATCTGGTCATAAGTTTTTATAAAATTTTCTACCATGCAAGATTCTCTGAATTCAGAATATTCATTTTTACTTTCTTCATTATAAAATATTTTTCCTTGTTCAATGCACGCTAAAGTCGAAGCATATTTCTCAGAATTTTCCAATCCAGAATCAACAAGATAATCCAAATATCGTTGTCCAGTTGTTTCATATTGATGTCCAACATCCGTTCCATAAAAAATCGTTTCAGGATATTTTTGTTTTATATCTTTAAAAAATTTTTTATAAAATTTATTTGCAGCAGGTGAACCTTTCCAATCTTCCATCAATTGATCGATTATTTGGTCATTATTTTCTTTCATCCAAATATTCAAAAACTCAGCTGAATAAAACGGTAGTTCAACAAAAAGATTTCTGCAACCTGATTTATAAAATTTTTCCCACTCATTAACCTCAATATCAAAAAACTTTTTTATACCATGAGTCTCGCCATAAAGATAAATCTGTGTATTTTCATTTGGTTCAACATCATTTGATTTGTCCAAGATTGATAAAAAAATTGCGCCGCCCAAAAACAAGAACAACACACAAAAAGCAAAAATTGATTTTTTCATTTTATTCTCCACAAAAAAATTGCTTTTTTCATTATATTCTATTAAACTAAAAAAATGAACAACACAATACCCAGATGGAATTTGGATTCCATTTTTTCTAGCCTTGATTCAAATGAATATCAGAATTTTTTATCTGATTATACCACAACAATAAAAAAAATAAAGCAGACATTGGACCATGCTGAAAATTTTACCAACGATATTGATTTTTCAAAATGGTTGGCGGAATATCTTTTGATGCAGAATGAACTTTTGTTGCAGTCTCGGACTTTAAACGCCTACGCGTACATTGTTTATTCAACCGACACAACAAACACAAATGCCCTGAACAATATTTCAACAGTCGAAAAAATCGGTCTTGAAACTGAACAACTGCATTTACGATTTTCATCAGTGCTTTTGAAAAATCAATCTTATCTTGAAGAATTTTTTTTAAACTATCCTGATTTTTCTGAATATCGATTTTTGTTGAACGAAATTTTGGAAGACACAAAACATCAAATGTCACAGACGGAAGAAAATCTAGCATCGGATTTAAATCGCACAGGTGGAAACGCTTGGGGAATGTTGCATGAACAAATCATTTCAAATTTAAAAGATTCTGATGGAAAAACTTTTAATGAATTAAGAAATGACGCTTATGATTCAGATGCAAATTTGAGAAAAGAATCTTGGACAAAAGAAAAATCACTTCTTAATCAAAATCAGATTGCATTTGCCGCTGCGTTGAATAATTTAAAAGGTCAAACAGTTACATTAAATCAAAGACGAAATTATAAAACAGCTTTGGATAGAGCACTTGCCTCAAGCCGTCTTAGTAAAAAATCTTTGGACGCATTGATTGGAGCAATTGAAGATTCACTTCCAATGTGGAGAGAATATTTTATGGCAAAAGCAAAGTTGCTTAGAAAAACAAATTCAACTGCAAGTAAAACTGCTGGAACTGATAAGCACAAGGGAATTGCTTTTTATGATTTGTTCGCTCCGTTGTCCAATCCTCAAAAATCCAATGAGAATTCTTTGCTTGAAAAAAAATGGACTTTTGAAGAAGCTAAAGATTATATTTTAAAAGAGTATGGAACATTCAGCCAGGATATGCAGAATTTCGCAAAACAGGCGTTTGAAAATCAATGGATTGATGCGGAGATTCGTAGTGGAAAAGTTGGTGGAGCTTATGACGAAGATTTTCCGCTTGGACACCAAAGTCGAATCCTCACAAATTTTTCAGGAGCGTTCAGTGATATAATTACATTGGCGCATGAACTTGGACACGCTTATCACTTTAGTTGTCTGAAAGGAAAACCGGTTGCATTTTTTGATTATCCTATGACTTTGGCCGAAACTGCCAGCACATTTGCCGAAACAATTGTCAAGCAGGATATGATTAAACAGTGCGAAGGTTTTGAAAAAATAAAAATTCTGGATCTGGACTTACAAGACACGAGCCAAGTTTTGGTTGATATTTTATGTCGATTTTATTTTGAAAAATCGGTTTTTGAAAATCGTGAAAATTCAGAATTGAATGCTGATGATTTTTGTCGTTTGATGAAAGAAGCCCAAGAAAAAACTTACGGTTGTGGTTTGAACGACGAAACTGATTCAGATGGAAATTATACGGAACGACATGAATATATGTGGGCAGTGAAGTCCCATTACTATAGCACAGATTTGGATTTTTACAATTTTCCTTATGCCTTTGGACAATTGTTTGCCGCAGGGCTTTATGCACAATCGTTGAATGTTGGTCCAGATTTTGCAGACACTTATAAAAATCTTTTATCACAAACAGGTTCTTATTCTTGTGAAATGGTTTGCAAAAAAGCTGGATTTGATATAACAACAAAAGATTTCTGGAAATCGGGAATTGAAATGTATGCTTCAGAAGTTAAAACTTTTGTTGATTCCGTAAACCAAATTTGTGGATAATGATTTATGGAAAAAATTGAAAAACCTTTTTGGGAAACAAAGACTCTCAAAGAAATGACCGAAGACGAGTGGGAACTTTTGTGCGACGGATGCGGAAAATGTTGCTATGAAAAAATGATTGAAGGTCGAGGTAAAAAGACAAAAATTTATTTTACCAGAATTGCCTGCAATCTTTTGGATTTGAACACGCAAAAGTGTAGCAACTATTGTCACCGTTTTGAAATTGTTCCGGAATGTAACAAGCTGTCTTTGAAAAATCTGCATGAGTTTGATTGGCTCCCAAGCACTTGCGCATATCGACTGTTGAATGAAGGAAAACCATTGCCCCAGTGGCATCCATTGGTTAGCGGAAATCAGCAGTCGGTAAAATCAGCAGGTGTCCAAATCAAAAACAGCATCCATGCAAAAGACGCACAAAATTGGGAAGATTATGTGATTGAATGAGCAGTTTGAACAGGAAGATTCCAAAGAGTTAATCTTTCAAATAACATTTTGTAATAATTGATTTTTTTTGTTACTGTCAAAATCCCCGATTGTTGTTTTAGTGTAAGCACAAGCGAAGTAAGGATGTGCAATAAAAATTAAACAAACCATCGGAGGTTTTACCATGAAAAAGATTTTGATTTCAGCAATCGCCTGTTCAGTTATGTGTCTTGGATTCGCATCTGCAAAAACTGTAGAAGTTGGTGCATCAGAAGCAATTATCGAAGAATCAATCATCCAGCCAGAAACAAACGAAAGTTCTGATAAAGAAATTCTCCCTGCAGAGACAACAGAAAAAAAGGATGAAACAAAAAAAATGGACTCTCGCAAACAGTGGAGAAAAGATTTCGCTGACCGCAATAAGGATGGAAAAAATCGTCCTGAAATGAATGGCAGTGAAAAGCCAAACAAACAAAGACCTGAAATGGATGGAAAAAATCCAAACAGACCAAAACCAAAGATGAATGAAAACAAACAAAATAAACCAAAGCCAAAAATTGGTGGAAAAAATCCAAAAGAATCAAGACGTCCACAATTCGATTCCAAGGATAACATCAAAAAGCACAAGTTCGACAATGGATGCGATTGCAAGTCAAAGAACAACAAGTGCGAATGTAAGAATCAGAAAAAAGATGGTTCCAACGGCAAAGGTTTTAAGAAGTTTTCTGACAAGAGCCCAAGCAAGCAGCCAAGAAACTTTGGTAAGCAGAACAAGACTCCTGTGAAAAAGTAATCAATAAAAAAGTACCTTCCTCCTGTTCACCCTTGGTTAAGTCCGAGGGTGTTTTTTTATCACAAGCTTTCGATGTTATCAAATAATTATAATTCATAGCATCATTCAGACCAAGCGATGAATTAACATTAGTCATTTCAACCAAACGATGTATTAACATTAGTCATTTCGACCAAGCGAAGTATTAACATTAGTCATTTCGACCAAACGATGGATTAACATTAGTCATTTCAACCAAGCGATGTATTAACATTAGCCATTTCGACCAAACGATGGATTAACATTAGTCATTTCAACCAAACGATGGATTAACATTAGTCATTTCGACCAAGCGAAGCGCGTGGAGAAATCTCAATAACGACCATTTTTTAGATTTCTACATTACAATCATTTCACTCTCTCCAGTCGAAATGACTGTTAAGGATTATTTCATCACCATAAGATGTCATTCCGAATTTATTTCGGAATCTCAAAATCAACCAAGTGTAACTGCTGTTTTGTGAGATGTTGAATCAAATTCAGCATGACAGAACAACCAAGTGTAACTGTTAGTTAAGAGATGCTGAAACAAGTTCAGCATGACAGAACAACCAAGTGTAACTGTTAGTTAAGAGATGCTGAATCAAATTCAGCATGACAGAACAACCAATGTGACTGTTGGTTAAGAGATGCTGTGCGAAACCACCGATGACTAACAAATTCAGCATGTCAGGATTACCGTCAACATGCGTCGGAGTATGAACCTCATCGATTCGAATCTAAATGCTTTGGAAATTCAAATGTTTTTATCGTTCCATAAATTTGATACAGTTTCTGCCACATTTTTTTGCCAAATACAAGGCTCGGTCGGCACAGTCCACGGCTTTTTTATAATCCAAACCATCGTAATAAGAAATACCGATAGAGATTGTGATTGGACAAACACCTGTATCCATTTTTGAGACAGATTCACGAATAGTTTCAGCAATATCAATTCCATCACTAATTGGACAGTTGTGGAGAATCACCAAAAATTCTTCACCACCCCAACGAATAAAATTTTTATTTATATGGATATTTTCTTCCACACATTTGCACAGACTTTTTAAAACAGTGTCTCCTGCCAAATGTCCGTGAGTATCATTAACTGCCTTGAAAAAATCGATATCAAACATCATCACGCAAACTTTTGATCCAAGTTCATCATTAAATTTTGTGTGGGTCTCAGCGTCTGTAAGTTCATTGATTCTGTTTCGATTATAAGTGCCCGTCAAAAAATCATGTTTGGATATAAACTCCAGATTTCGTTGCGTCTTATAATGGTCCAGATAATATTTCTGCATACAAAAATGTACAAGAATTACGGCAATCGTAGCAGGAAGTCCCAACGACAGCATCATATCAAGATTTGCATAATGGTTAAAAGTATTGGACACCAGAATATCAACCATCAACAAAAGATGAGCAGGTGTGGAATATTTAAATGGAGCCGCAAATCCAGCCGCAAAAAACAAAAGCTGCATGATAATAAAACCTTCGCTGGCATGACTTCGGTCCGGAAGATAAACAATCGCCCAAATTGTGTTCCATACGACCCAGTGAATCATCACATAGGAAAAAACAACCATAATCTTATAATTTTTGACTTTTCGGGCAACCAAAATAAAAACAGTCAAAGGAATCAGAATATTGAACCTGGCGAACATGGTATCCGTAGAAAAATGTCCAATCAGCTGACAGTCTGAAACAAAATAAGTCAGACTTGACAAACAACCAATTATTACAACCCAAAAATTAAGATTGCAATAATAATCATACTTAGACTGATAAAAAAGTTCCTTGGAAATAATTTCCGACTTTGTTTTTTCCATAGAGATGCCTCTCAAATATATTTTTAAATGATTTTTAATTAAAAAAATTATAAATCAAATCAAAGATTTTATCAAGATTTTTACAAAGCAAAAAAAAACGGACCACCCATTTCTAGGTAGCCCGTCTTTGGTATTTAAGATTTAGAAATCTCTAAAACTTATTTTCCAGCAGCTCTGTCTTCAGCAGCCTTCTTCTGTGCAGCACAATCGTTGTAGAATGCTGTCAATTCAGCAAATCCGTAGCTGTCTACAGTTGAAACCATATCGTTGAAGAGCTTTTCGAATTCTGCATCGCTGTTTGCGTACATAGCTCTCCAAGAACCAGTCTTGATAGCTGTTGAACACTGGTTTCCAATTGCTGCCAATTCATCAGACTTTGATGGGTCTGAGTAGTCAGAAGAAGGAGCCAATGTGTAAGAACCCTTTCCGAGGTAGTCTTCTACAGAAACGCTGTCTGCCCACTTACGCCATGCAGCTTCGATTTCGAACTTTGGTTCTGTTGCTTCTGAAGCCCAGCTTGTCTTGTTGTATGTTTCGCCATCTGTCAATGGGTTTGTTGCATCGTTAGCCCAAGTGATGTTGTTCATCTGGAATGTTCCGTCCTTGTAGAGACCAGAGTATGGAGCTTCCATTACTGTGTTCTGATCGCTCTGACACTTCTTTCCGAGTTCTGTGAAGTATGTCTTTCCATCTTTGATGTACCAAGTTGAATCCTTTGGTCCGTACAATGATGTCATGAATCCCTCTGGAGTTGAGAGCCAGTTGATGATTTCCATACAGAGTTCTGGATATTCTGTCTTAGCACCGATACACCAAACACGGTTTCCACCATATACTGACTGACCGTAGCAGATTGGGGATGCCTTTGTTGGGCGAACTGGGTACATAGCCTTTCCAGCAGCATTGTGAGCTTCTGTATTGTAAACACCTGAAGCCATCCAGTTGAAAACGTTCCAGAATGCTGTTCCGTTAACATAGTTTTCGTTCATACCATCGTATGTCTGAGTCTGGCTGTCTGGATCCAAGAGTCCGTCCTGGTACAATCCGTTCAAGAACTTCAAAGACTGGTAGTATGCTCCGTCCTTTTCTGTACATGGATGATACTTACCTGTGGTTGGATCATAGAGACCGTGTCCGAATTCGTCCCATCCAACATAAGCTGTTGCCAAAGACTTTACG
>JAZUEV010000079.1:0-5741 GCA_045640345.1 Treponema sp. | reverse complement strand
AATGCAAATAGACCTACGGTATGGACATTACTGAAGGATACCATAAATAAAAACAATTCTCTAACATGGTATCTTCCAGCATGTGATGATTTTAAAATTATTTGTAGTAAAAAAAATGCTCTTAATAAAGGTGTTGATATTTTGAATGGCAAGGTTTCTGTAACTTTGCAAGGGGATAATTATCTTGGTACTTCATCTTTGTACAGCGTCAATCAAATGTATAGAATACAAAAAGGTTGCGTAACCAGCGGTAATTGGGGTTATACGTCTGATGATAGCCAAAAAGATAGAGCAGGAATTTGTAATTGGCATTTTGTCACAGAAATTAACCTCGATTAATCTTTTTTATATGCACAGTTTCATAATGGGACTGTGTATTCAGAACACCAAATTCTGATTTCAACGGAATAAAGATTATTAATTCTTATGATTTTTTTTATGGAGGAGAATAGTGTTGATTAACAGCCCCCAAAACAAGTGACATAAAATAATTAATCGGTTTTGAGATTTCTCGACTACGCTCGAAATGACGGTTGACTAATTCGAAATGACGGTTGACTAATCAGAAATGACTGTTTTTGTTCAAAGGGCTTGGGGTTTTCCTCTATAAAAACTTTTGTTTTTTTGATATGCTTGGAATGAGGGAAAGGTTATATATGAAAATTAAATTTACTAAACATTTGTATAGGGGGGGCTGACTGCGATTTTGTCCTTGATGTTTGTTTCATGCTCCAACTTTTTTAATAGTGCCAATCTTAAGATAAAACTTGATGAGGCCATAGAGTACGCAAATTCAAAAAGTTTTGATATTAGGTTTTCTGGAACAAATGGAAAGATTTCTCCAAACGGAATAAAAACTTATAGAGAATCGGACACAGATGTTTTGATTTTTAATGAGGATATCGATTGGTGTTTCACGGAATGGCAGGTTTTTGAAAATGGAAATCTCCTTGATGATGAAAGTGTTGATCAGTTAATTGAATTTGATGATAAAAATAATCCAGAGACAAAAATTAAGATTCTACAGGAGAGAAAAAATCTAACAGTTCATGCAAAATGTATTGAGCGTCCAAAGATTGTTTCAGCGACCCCAACTTATGATTCAAATGGAGTTTATCGTGACAGAAGAATTATCATAATGTTTGACACGGATATGGATGAATCTTCAATTTATTATTCAAAAGACGAGCTTGTCAAGTTAAATATTTTGTTGGACGATGAAGATTTGAATTGTGAATCCTTGAAATCAGGATATAAACTTTTGAAGGACTCATCGCGAAATGATAAATGCTATGGTTATCAAAAAGGCGATGACAGTTCCACAATTGTTTTTAAAAACATTAAGATAACCAACAGAAAAAATAAAAACGCAAATTATTTAAAATATTATAATCCTCCATATTTTGATTCCAACGATGCAAGCGTTTTGAGAATTGATGCGGATTTAAAAAATCCTCCTCCAAGTGCGACGGATATTATTGTCACAATCAACAAAGGAATATTTGTATTGAAGGAAAATTCTGAGGTCTCTCTTTCTGCCGATTACAGTTGGGCTTATTACACAAGCGGTAAGACTGACACCGATGTTCCTGAGTTTGTTGATTTTTCAGTTCAGTTTGCTGATGACAATCAGACTGATTACAAAAGTTCAAACAAATCCGTTTTGCAGACAAAGGATAATTTTGTTGTTGTAAGTTACGACAATAAAAACCATTATAAAAATAACAATCTCAGAAATAAAAGAGTCTGGGTGAAAGGCGGATTCAATGACGGTGGTTCGGGTCCTGCATCTTTGAAATGGTCTTTAACAAAAATTGATTCTCCATATTATTCAATGACCAAAGATACCGAGGTTTTGAGCGGAAAAATTGATGCGCTTGAAATTGTTGGTGCAAATGCCACAATCACAAATAACGGAACCAGAATTGATTTGGAATCCGAGGATGTGCCTTCTCTGGAGGATGGATTATACAGGCTGGATTTTACTTGTTCTGATAGAAATGAATTGACTTCAACAAAATCATATTATTTTGTTTATGATGTGACACCGCCTGCTGCATCAACAGTAACTCACAAGTCAACAATCGCAAAGGATATTGTAAAAGTGATGAGAGAAAAAAATGCAACTCCAGATTACAGTCATACTGATATTGAAGGTGTTGAATTTAATGAAACTGGGGATGTCACAAAAGAAATTAAAATTTTGGGTACACAGTCCAACAAACATACGCTTACTATAAAAGATTACGATTACTACGGCAACTGCAGAACAACAACACTGAATCTTACGGCGGCTCCTAAAAAAGGTATGATTTATTACAGCGACGGTTATTATTCCATGAATTATGTTTCAGGAAAAACTCCCGTTGGTGTTATCTGGAAAATGAACAGCGATTTTTCTGATGTCAGAATCTGGGATGTAAATGAATATGATGGATCAAATCTTTTTTGGGGAAAAGAAGATGCTGGACCAGATTTTGCTATTTTAACTACAGGAGATCAGTCCAGTTATAAATTTGATGGATATTTTACCACTAAATTTATTTTAGAAAATTATAAAACCCAATGTGTTGATTGCACTCGTGGTTGGACAACTAAAGAATATTACACGCATACATTCTTTTACTGGCTTGTTAATACAAAACGACCAAATGCACCGTCTGGTGTTGAATGGTATTTCCCAACGGTTGATGAAACAATAGACATTTGTGGTTCATATCAATATTTGAATCAGGGGTTTAGCGAATTAAAGAACAATGGATTTAATGCAGTATTGCAGAGCAAAAATCTTGTAACATGCAGTCCTGATGCTGCTACTTATCAAAACCATACATGGTGGCGATATTATAGATTCACTGGTAATATAGCAACCGGGAATCGTACTGTTGATGCATCTTGTAATAAAAATGTTTTATCCGATGTGAATATGCACTGTGCTGGAAAAGTTGATTTAAGCAGGCTATAGAATTGCAATTTTTAGAAAGACCCTAAATAATGTTATTCCGATTGTGTTTAGGGTTCTGTCTGAAAGCAAATCCAGACTGTTAAATAAGAGATGCTGAAATAAATTCAGCATGACAGAACTTTTTAGACAGTCCCTTCATTCATTTTGAGATTTCTCGACTCCGCTCGAAATGACTATTGACTAATCGGAACGACTGTTGACTGTTCGGAACGACTGTTGATTATTCGAAATGACGGTTGATTATTTAAGGGGTTTCGACAGGTTCAACCACCACGCGATTTTTTTTGAGTGACGCGCGTCCAATGAGTGTCGTAAAATAATTAATCGGTTCTTCTAAAATTAACAGGCTTCAAATAACAGTCTTAAGATAAACAATTGTTTTTGAGATTTCTCGACTGCGCTCGAAATGACTATTGACTAATCGAAATGACTATTGACTAATCGGAACGACTGCTGATTAATCGAAATGACTATTGACTAATCGTAACGACTGTTGACTGTTCAGAATGACTGTTGATTATTTGGGTGGTTTCGACAGGTTCAACCACCACGTGATTTTTTGAGTGACGCGCGTCCAATGAGTGTTGTAAAATAATAAATCGGTTCTTCTAAAATTAACAGGCTTCAAATAACAGTCTTAAGATAAACAATTGTTTTTGAGATTTCTCGACTGCGCTCGAAATGACCGTTGACTAATCGAAATGACTGTTGACTAATCGGAACGACTATTGAGTGTTCAGAATGACTGTTGATTAATCCGAAATGACTGTTGACTAATCGGAACGACTGTTGATTATTCGAAATGATGGTTGACTGATTCGGGATGACTGTGGTTAATCCATGCAGGTGCGGCCGCCCCATTCTTTTGATTTGGAGTTTTCGTAGCGCAACAGTTCATCAAAATCGACTTCGGGATTGCAATTTTTTTCAATTTCCAAAGCTGTGTTGTGCAACCGTTTTAAACAGTCGGATTTATCGTTGTAACCCATTTTTGATTTTTCGATGCAGTCGCCAAGAATTCTGATTGATTCATCATAAATTTTTGTTGGCACTGGAAATGGATGACCGTCTTTTCCACCGTGAGCAAAACTAAATCTAGCAGGATCTCTAAATCGACTTGGAGTTCCGTGAATCACTTCGCTGACCAATGTCAAAGATTGTAATGTTCTGGGTCCCAATCCTGGTGTCAAAAGCAGACTTTCAAAATCTTTTGGTTGGGCTTCATAAGCTGTGGCAAGAACTCCTCCCAATCGTTTCAAATCAACATCCTCTGCACGGACTTCATGGTGTTCTGGCATCACAATATTTCTGCTGCCATTGTCCAAAATAATTTGGTTATCAAGATTCTGATATTCTTCAAAAAGTTCCAACTGTCGCTCCTGTTTTTCCAACGGATTTCCCAGGCGAGCAATATCTGAAATCTCTTTGATGATTCGTTTTGGTTCTTCATTGGACAAAGTTAAAATCGACGAACGAGTTTCTTTTGCACAAGAGTCTGTAAGATTCAAAATCTGTCCCTGATTTTCACCGGTGATTCCGGAATGTGGTTCTTCAATAAAAGACTTTAGATTTTCAGAACACCAATGATAGCGACGAGCTGTTTTTGTTTCAGAATTCATCCCCTGCTGAACGATTGCCCAATCACCTTCGTTGGACAAAATAAAATTATGTTGATAAAGTTGAAATCCATCCTGCACTGCTGTGTTGTCAATTTTTGCGGCCAACTTACTTGCTCTCACTAAATCATTTCCGGGAAGACCTGTGTGCTCAGCTAAAAACAAAAGTTCCTCCGGTGTGCGACGAGAATATTTTCCACGACCTCCGCAAATGCAAAGACCAAATTCCCTTGCCCGTGGATTGATTCCCCGTTTGAGTGCGTACATGACTGATGTTGTGATTCCCGATGAATGCCAATCCATGCCCAACACTGCTCCCAAAGATTGAAACCAGAGTGGGTCGCTTAATCGAGTGAGGACTTCTTTTTTTCCGTATTCCATCAGCAAGACTTGGACAATTTCAGTTCCCAAATCTCTCATTCTGTCTGCCAACCATTTTGGAACAATTCCGTGGTGGAGTGGCAAATCAGCGTGACCAGTGCGTTTTATCATTTTGAATTTCCAATTCTAAGTTGTTATCAGTTTAATCAAATCATATTTTTGCTCTTTTGAAAATGCACCGACACATTTTTTAAGAAAATTTTTTATTTCATCAAAAGATTTTACATCGGTTTTGTTTGACTCCGTGGATTTTGTTTCTCCAATTAAATATCCAACAGAGACATCCAAAATTGCGGCGATTATTGAAAGGGTTGCATACCGAGGTTCCCGATCCCCTTTGATGTAATGACTTATGGAAGATTCCGTCAGATCCGCTCTTTGTGCTAAATCTTTTTTGAGGTATTCCAATTTCTTTTAATTTGGTTTCTATTTGTTCACCAAGATTTTTATTCATCGTTAAGCCTCTCTATTCAGTGACAGAAAAGGGAATTGGTTCAATCACAATATTTTTATCCAATTTTTTTATAGCAGAAACCAGGGTGTTGTATATGGTGGCTGATCGTATAAAATCATGCTTTATAGTTTCTTGTTTCTCGGATCTCCAATAGTCTTCTCGTCGGTAAAGTTTTCATTTTCATCTTGAACTGGAATATAAAAGTAAGGTATTTTTACTGTTGGATAAGTAATCTTTCCATCTTTTGATAAGTTTATTTTGTTTATGTAGTAATATGACGTATCATTATATTCATGGGGAATCAAATCCTTGTATGTGCAATGAT
>JAZUEV010000078.1:0-7652 GCA_045640345.1 Treponema sp. | reverse complement strand
ATAATAGCGGTAATGTGATTGAAGAATTTTCACCTTATTATTACAAAGATTCTAATCTCACTAACATGAGTTCTTTTGTAAAAAAGTCAGAAGGTTATGTTTTGACAAATAACAAAACAGGTTCTTTGATGGATCGTATTTTTGGAAACTACAGTTTCTAATTTTTGTAGCCGTAGAATATGCCCAATCTACGAGAGACGTTTTGTCTAGCTACGTGTGTTTTACTTTTGGTCGGCAACAAATGTTGTCTAAGTCAAATATGGCAGAAATGTCATTCATCCTTATATTGTTGGAGAAATATGATTAAAAGTAAAAATCAAAAAATTGTTGCAGCTTTTATAGCTGGAGTTAGCTTTTGCTCGAATGTTGCAAATGCTTCAGAAACCGATTACCGTGGTCCAAATAGCGGATACTATGGTGGTGGTGGAACTGGTTACACTGGAACTGTAACTGGAAATCCGGGGTCTGGTGAAGGTGGCTCTTCATCTGGTTCTACTTCAGGTTCATCGTCTTCAGGAACCACATCTGGTTCTGGTAGTTCATCATCTTCTGGAACTACTAGTGGAGGAAGCGGTTCATCATCAGGTTCATCTGGTTCATCATCAGGTTCAACATCGGGCTCATCTGGTTCGTCAAGTTCTGGAACTGGAAGCAGTTCTACAGGAACATCGGGAGAAACTTCTGGTGGATCAACAAGTGGGACAGGCTCTGGTTCAGGTGGTACAAATCCAGGTTCCAATCAGCAACCCACAAACCCAGGTCCAAATATAGAGAACACTATATCGACTGCAAAAGAAAATGCAAGTAAAACTTCTGAATCTATAAATAAAACAAAAGAAAGCTTCTTTACTCGTGCAAAAAATTTTGTTGTCGGTGGATTTGAGAAAATTGGGGAAATAATAATAAAAGTCGCAACTGTTATTGACGCAGGTGTAAAAAGTATTGTTGAAAAAATAATGCCTAAAAAAACGGTTGGTGATCCTGTTGCAATCACTGCTGGAAAATTTTACACGAATGATGTTGATTATTCTGTAAAATATGGCAATAGTATTTTTGACATTACAAGAAGTTATTCATCCCAAGAATTTCCGAACGGTGCTTTTGGAAAAAACTGGACTTCTGTTTTTGATGAAAGAATTATTCGTGGAACAGGTGTGGATTATTTAAATGATTTGAAAACAAGTCTTGCAAATTATGAAAAAGATTTTGAATCATATTATAATTCAGTGAAGCCCTATGTCAGCAATCCATATACTATTCCTGAAATCATTGAGTTGAAAAACAATGTTGATTCTCTCAAAGCAATGGTTTCAAAAATGGAGAGTTCTGCGAATGTAAATCCTGGATTGAATATCTATACAGTTCATGGATACGAAAATATTGTGAACAAAATGGATTCAAGTTCTTTGATTTTTATCGACAGCAGTGGCGCTCCGTTTAACTTTATTTATAATGGAAGCACACAAAAGTATGATTGTATCAGCGCAACTGGAGAAAATAGAATATCAATAGAAGAAAACAATGGAAAAATGATTGTGACTTATATTGATGGAACAAAAAAATATTTTGATAAATGGGGAATGTTGGAAAAGATTGAAGATAAATTTGGTTCTTCGATTAAGTACGAATATTATGAAAATATTGAAAACAATGTTCGTCGTGTAAGGACTGTTCTTTCAAATGATGTCCCTGTTTTATCTATCGAATGGAGTAACAACAGAATCTCAAAAATCACAGACGCACGAAAAAATCTTTCCGTAAAATATGGATATGATGAAAAAGATTGTCTGGTTTCATTTATAGATTCTGATGGTGATGAATATGGATTTGTGTATGATGAATCAATGGATTTGACAAAAATGGTTAAGCCGGATCAGAGTTTCATAAAAATTGATTATGCACTTAATTCATCTGGTGAAAAGAAAGTTACTGCTGTAACAAATGAAGAAGGTTATGCGGAACATTTTTCTTACAATGACATTGCAGGAAAAACAACTTACACAGATGCTGACGGAAATGTTTACACATATTGTTATGAAGGCGACCAAATTGTTGATTTTGATGATCCTTCTGGTTATACTGTTAATCGAACATACGACAGTCGAGGCTTGGTTGAAACAAAGAATGATCCATTCGGAAAAGTTTCATACACTTATGACTCTTATCAGAATTTGGTTGGTGCAAAATATAGCGATGGTTCATCGGAATCGTGGTTCTATACTCAGCCAAACAATTTGTTGGAGACTTATGTAAATCGTGACGGAGTGAAAACTGAATTAAAATACTCTCAAAATGGTGGACTTGAAAAAATCTATCGTGATGGAAATTTGATTCAGACTTATATCCGTGACAATTCAGGACGAATCATTGAAGCTAAGGGTACAAATCGTAACGAAAAATACTCTTACAATAATGATGGTCTTGTTGTATCTGACAGTCGTGGAAATTATGAATATGATGAAATGGATCGCGTTGTGTCCTATAAGACTTTTGATGGCTACACCTGGGAATTTGCTTATAGCGATGACAATAAAATCCAGACTGCAATTTTGCCAGGAAATCTTTTTGAAAAAAATGAATACAATAATAGAAAAGATTTGACAAAAAAAATACAGAAAGATTTGATTACAGGCGAAACAAGAATTTATATTTATGAATACGATGCTCGTCATAATCCAATTTCTGTGAAAACTGGTTTTGGCTCAAATGATGAAATTGCAGAAAAAAATATTCATCTTGTAAAATCAATTGAATATTATCCATCAGGAAAAATTTATAGCGAGATTGAGTGGAACAATGGAGATTCAGTTGATTTGGATGGAGCTGGATTGAAAACAGTTTATACATACAAATTGGACAACATCAGTTCTATTTTCAAGACTTATGTTGATAAAAATGGAATTGAAATTGGTCAGCCATTTAAGAAAGATTTTGAAGTCAAATATTCAGATGGAAAAAAACTGATTACAAGATCCGATGAAGGTGGAAATAAAACTGTTGGAAAATTCAATTCCTTTGGTCAAATGGTTGGATTTACTGATGAAACAGGAAGATCAACTCTTAGCAATTTTACATCAGGTGGAGTGTTGAAATCTGATGTAACAGTTCAAGGTGGAAAAATTTCTTACACTTGGGATGAATCTTTTGATAATACAAAATCAATTGCAGATTCCTATTCAAAAATTGTCGAGTACATTTACGATGACTGTGGACGAATCAAGACTGAGACTTTTATCAACGGTGAAAAAAATAATTATGAATACACCGAAGAAAATGGTTTGACAACTGTGGTACAAAAATCTCAGTCCAAGACTGTTGAAAGTAAATATGACTCAAATGGATTGGAAACTTTCGTAAAAATAACAGAACCATCTGGAAAAACAGTTTATGAAAAATATGTTTCATTGGACAAGAAAAACAACACTATTTCTCAGACTGTCGGTAAAATTGAAACTAGCAACAAGTTAAATGCTTGGGGTGATGTAACTGAGAATTTTTCAACAGGGACAAAGTATGCTTATGATGAAAATAGCAATTGTATCTTGATTGAAAATGGAAATACAAAAGTTGAATTGTCGTACAATGTTTTTGGAAAGATTTCATCCATGAAAACTGGGGATAGATTTGAAAAATATTGTTATGATGCAAACGGCAATCTTTTGAAAACAATTGATAATCTAGGAACTGTTACAGAATTTACCTACGATACAAATGGAAATTTGATTTGTGAAAAGGGTCGTGTGACTCCAGAAAAAAAATATGAGTATGATGCTGCTGGAAATTTGATTAAGACTTTTGAATCTGGTGATTTGATTGAATCTATCGAATATTCAGCTGATATGAAAACAAAAAAAATTACAGATGCTAAGGGTAATACAAGAATCAATAAGTATGACTCTTATGGAAATCTTTTGTCAGTAACTGACAGACTTGGTAAAACAAGATATGTTGAAAATCAGCGTGAAAAAAATTCTGTTAATTTTGTTGATTACAATGGAAGAAAATCAAGCGTTTCAAAATCTATTTTGGGAAATTCTGTTGTAACAAAATTTGAAGACGGAACATCTGACAAAATTTATCTTGACAGTCTTGGTTCAATTTCAAAAATGGAAAATCAGTTTGGTATGCAGAAATATTCGTTTGATACTGCACACAATTTGATTTCAGTTTTGGATGGTACCCAGAAAATCAATTATAGTTATGATGCAAAGGGACGTGTAAAAAGTCTTTCAACTGATAATCATAAAACTACTTACGATTATTTTGAAAATGGATATTTAAAATCTATTGCGGAAGATAATTTCAAGAGAACATTTGCTTATGACGATTTTGGTCAGAGGATTTCTGCAACTGATAATTCTGGAGCACAAGTCTGTTATGAATATGATGAAATTGGAAGACCAGTTTTAACATATCAGAAAGACAAGTCTGGTAACATCGTGTATGTTGAAGGAATCGTCTATGGAAATGATGGTAGGGTCTCCTGTACATTTGACAAGGATGGAAAATTTACAAGTTATGAATATGATGACCATGGTCGTGTAACAAAAGTTCTGCTTCCATTTATCCAGACTATTTTGGAAGATGCAAAGCTCGAATTGGCAGAGTGTGGAAAAAAATCTTATGACTCTATTATTTTGGAAATTGCAAATGTAGATTCATCTGATAAAAATTCTGCTGGAAAACTTTTGTCAAAAATTGGCTTGTCAACAGCAAATATTTATGAACTTCAAGAAGTTTGGGCAGAGACTTATACTTATGATGCAAATGGAAATCGTATAACAAAAACAAATCCTGCTGGAAAATTGGAGTATGAATACGATGCAGAAAATCGTTTGGTAAAAATTGCTGGACCAAATCCTGTTAAGATTTCTTATGATTCAAACGGTAACATGGTGTCAAAGAAAACAAATCTTGTTTCCCAGCAGTGGAAGTATTCACAAAACAATCGAATGTTGGAAAGTACTTACTCTGATTTCGAAAAAGATTTGTACATAAAAAATGAATACGGTTATGATAGCATTGGTCGTCAGACTTTTGTAAAAAATGCAAATGGTAAAAAAGTTTTCAACCTCTATGATGGATTTACTTTTGACAAAATCTATCAGTGGCAGGACAAAAACAATGCCTATGCATCACAGTTCGGAAGTGAAAATAATTCAAAGATTCGTTTTAGAGATATTGATGGATTTACAAATGCAGAAAGAACTTATCGTGATAGTCCTTCCGAAAACTATTGTACA
Organism: Treponema sp.; assembly: GCA_045640345.1. Lineage (GTDB taxonomy): Bacteria > Spirochaetota > Spirochaetia > Treponematales > Treponemataceae > Treponema_D. The sequence continues at coordinate 2,409 of JAZUEV010000078.1, read as the reverse complement.
TTTGACCGTTATTATTTACATGCAAATGGAGAATTGGTTGCACAGTTCAATGAAAACTATTCTTACTCAAAAGAACGTTTGGTAAAAGATGATGTGTTTGCTTTCTGCAATGACAATCGTGGTAGTGTTCGTTCTGTCATGGGTGGAACAGGGGACTTTGCTTATGGAGTTTCTTACGGATTAAATGGTCAGCCATATTTTAATGTAAAAGATTCTACCAAGCCAACTCTTTCTAATGTTGTAAATAGCAATATTGCTGCAAGTTTCGGTGCTGATATTGGATTTGCAGGAAAATCTTATGATTCATTGAACAAGACTTACAATTATGGTCTTCGTGATTATGCTCCAAGTCTTGCACGTTTTGTAACTGAAGATCCAATTCATGATGGTGAAAACTGGTACAACTATTGTAAGGGCGATCCAATCAATCATGTGGATTACATCGGTCTTAAAATCATTCCAGCGGATATGAAAGGAACCATGCAATCTGGTAGAGGTTTGTTGCTTGGAAATTCAAGAAATGTTTATATTGAGCAGCAGGGTTGTTATCTTACAACACTCTCTGGAGTTTATAATACGCTTAATGGATTGGAAGGTGATGAAAGAGTTGATCCAATGTATATAAACAAGGAAAAATCGAATTTCCCTCCAAAGAGTCAGTGCATGGACACATACGCTTATTGTAAAAATTATGATTTCCAGTTTGAGGAATTTGTCAATAATGTAACTTATGATCAAGTCGCAGACAGAATTGATGAATACGCAAACGCAGATGAAAACTATTGTCTGGCAGTAAAAATGGATATTGAGTACGGAAGTGAAAACAAGCACTCTGTCCATTGGGTTACAACCGATGGTGGTGTAAAAAAGATCGATGGCAAAAAATATGTGAAAGCTATTGGAAGTAGTAATTATGATGTTTCTGGAAATAGTAGGCACGGTTGGATTGATGTTGATGGAGAATATTATGCACCAATTGATCAGTTAACTGGTGTCCGTGCATTTACAACTGAAGAATTCAAGAATAAACAGTTTGAGAAAAAAAAGAATAAGTAATTATAAAAAGATACTTTAATCTTTTTTAGGTTAGGTATATATTAAATATGTCCGCTTTATAAATTAAGGTGGACATTAGAAAATCATCAGTCCCAGGATTTCTTGGGATTGGTGATTATTTGAAGTAAATTATTAAACGGAGTTTTAGATGAAAAAAAGTATTTTTGCATTGGCTTGTTTACCGTTGTGTTTGATTGCTTGTAAACCTAAGACTGAAAAACCTGTTGAACCAGATGTTGATGTACAGGAACAACAGATTCCACCAGAAACATTGGAACCAGTTGTTGACAATGCTCCATCATTTGTTGATAATACTCCAATCGTTGAAGTTAACAGTTCTGAATATAACCAGATTCTTCTTGAAGCGACTGTTAAGGCTGCCAAAGTTGATTTGCGTTATGAACCAAACGATATGTCAGAAATTGGTGAGCAGGTAGAAAAAGGTAGTGTGCTTTATGTAATTGGTTTTGACAAAAATTATGAAGAAACCGATCATGGCATAAATCGTTGGGTTCAGGTAAAAAAGGAAAACGAAACTTGGGCTTCTTGGTATTGGGTTCCATCAGCGGCCTTGAACATGAATCAATCAATTGAGACCAGCAAAATCACATTCAACTCTTGTGGTGAATTGCAAGACATTTGTGAATTGAAAATCGATATCAACAGACAGGTTAATGGAATAACTGAAACTGTGGATGTAATTGCATGGGACTGTGGTGAATTCTATTCATTCACTTGGAATGCTGGCGATGAAGGTTTTAATTATGCCGACCCTGTAGGAACTTTTATCTGGAATCCTCAGACCAACGCTATTGAACATTTTTCAATTTTGGGTGGAGGAATGGAAAGTGGATGGAGCAAGCCAACTCCAGATAAAAAATATTTGATTGTTGATTACGGAACCTCTGCTGGCATGAGAAGTTTTTCTGTTTACAGCATGAAAGATAATTGCTTAATTTTTACAGGCGGTTATTATGATGATGTTAAATATGAAAATGACACTGTCATTTCTTTGCGGGCTTGTTCGTATGATGATGAAGGAGCGCAGGAATTTAAATCAAAAGAAATACCAGAAAAATGGAAGATTGTTAATCCAGCAAATCTTGGTGTTGTACAAAGATATTCTCATCACTTGTTGACAGAAGAAGAAAATCTTTTTGAATATACTTATGTGTTGATTGAATAGAACTGTGAAATAATTGACAACATTTGTATGTCAAAAGTTTGTATTCAGTGAGTCTCTAAAGATTGCTATTTTTAGAGACAATTTTTGAAAATGCGATATTTAAAGCCTTACAATTTCAAGACTTTAAACTCGGTTAAGAATATGAAATATTCCATACATCTACAACA
>JAZUEV010000077.1:0-1673 GCA_045640345.1 Treponema sp. | reverse complement strand
CTATAATTAATGAGATGCTGAAATAAATTCAGCATGACAAAATGGACTTTTTCAGCAGCCTCGGCATCATCTGTCGGGGATTTTTTATGGGAACGTTTTAGGATTGCAATTCTTATAGAATCCTACAGTCCAAGGACATAGAACCCATTGTGCTTAAGCGATTCTTCAAGCCATTTTACAAGAGTCTCAAATTCCAAAGGTTTGATATTTTTTAGTTCCTCGATTATTTTTTTTGTTGTCTCGGGGCAATAGTAGTTTATCCCCAGCAAATCCATTGGCCCTGTCTTTTGGTTGTTGTATATTCCGCCTGTGATTGTTTTTCCATATTCCGTCAAAAAAAGACTGTCATTGTCTCCCGAAACATAAAGGGAATCATTTTTCCAGTGCTTTATGTTCATAACATCGACAACGCTTTTTAATGGAGTATCTTCTGGCAATTTGCAGAACTGGATTTCAATGAAATAGCTGCCACCAAATTTCCTGCGCTCTTCTTGTGACTTGAAACTGTTGAAAATCATTTTACGCTCCTGTTCGGTGTTCGTGGTTTTGTTTTGAAAATCTACCATAGGTTGAGAAGTCTATTGTTCTTGTCGTTGTTTTTTGTTATGTCAAAATCAGCGTCCAGGTCGTAGGATTCTTTGACTATTCCGTTTTTTATTTCCAGGATTTGTTTTTTTGTTGTATTGAACGCTGGATATGTGTAGTCTTCAAAAAGTACCATCTCATAATCATAGCCGTATGAAATCATAAAAATTCCGTTCACCCAGTCAGCGAAGACTTTGTCACCGTCAATATTTTTTTTGTCAAATATCTGGTCCAATGGTACGTTTGTCTTGTCGGTATTATCGAATCTTGTTCCATAGAAGAAATCCAGTTTTGTGATGTAAAGTTTTCCGTCGTCGATTTCCCAGGTGCAGTTTGGGGAACCGAATTGGGTTTCATTTTCCCAGTTGAAAGGCCATTTCAAAAAATCGTCGCCATATTTTTGGAAAAGGGGACTGACTCCGTTTTTTCTATAGAACTTTCCTTCTTCACCGTTGCAAGTGATACGTTCGTCCTCGTTGATTCGATAAAAGAAAGTGACATAATTGTGGTACATGTTTCTGAGTCTTTCAAAATCTTTTGACGGTGCCTTCGGGGTATAGTTTTTTATCTGGTCGGTTAAATCATCTTCAAAATTTTTTTTCAGAAAATTTATGTTGCAGTCAAGGAAAGTTGATTCCGCTGAATCTACGATTTTACCTTTTTGCACTTGGAGGTATAAGATTTTTCCGTTTTTGAAATCCTTGTCCATGAATGATTGGTATCTATTTTCTTCCGCTTCGATCATGCCTGTGAACCAGGAGGCAAAAACCTTGTCCTTTTTTTTGAAAATTTTTTTTAGCCAATCCTTTTTCTTGTAAGCCACTTTTGAAAGATACAGTTTGTTGCCCTTGATTTCCCATGTGGCGATATATCCCCGGTAATTTCCTGTTCCTTGTGACGAAAAAGGGGACTTCATATTGTTCTGGATGAAATAAAAATCCAGTGGAGCCGGATGTCCCCAACCTGTGGAGAGTTCCATGGTGGAATCCTTGCAAATCAGAATGTCAGGCGCTTGTTCTGTGGCAAAAAGTCCGAAAGTTAAGGCAATCAAATGCAGAATCAGTAAAAATTTTTTTTTTCATTTTCAT
>JAZUEV010000076.1:0-2521 GCA_045640345.1 Treponema sp. | reverse complement strand
CCAAACAGTTTGTTGTACAAGAAGCAGCAGAGATAACTGTGTCGTTCTTTGTCAAAGACTTGTGGTTAACATTGTAAACGATGGTTGGGAGATCGTTTCCAGCAGGAGCTGAAATAACAACCTTCTTTGCACCAGCTGTGATGTGAGCAGATGCCTTGTCCTTAGCACAGTAGAAACCTGTACATTCGAGAACTACATCTACATTGTACTTTGCCCATGGGCAGTTTGCTGCATCTTTTTCTGCAGAAATCTTGATTTCCTTTCCATCAACGATGATAGAATCTTCTGTAGATGATACAGTGTGCTTTCCTTCACCGATGCGGCCCATGAATCCACCCTGAGCTGTATCATACTTCAAAAGATGAGCGAGCATCTTTGGGCTTGTCAAATCGTTGATTGCAACTACTTCGTATCCATCAGCTTCGAACATCTGACGGAAAGCCAAACGACCAATACGGCCAAAACCGTTAATAGCAACTTTTACTGCCATAAAATTTTTACTCCTTTATGATAAAAATTTATTATCTAAATAATATACCTTTTCACTAAAGAATTCAATAGGAAATTACGACAAGTCCTATTTTCTTAGATTGAAAGTATCTATTTCTCTAGCAAGCTCGTCAATATCACCCTGGTTTTTCTTGGATGACTGTGACACAAGCTCCATGGCCGATGAAATCTCGTTGACCCCGGCGGATATGGATGACATGCTTTCATTTATTCGTCTTGTGGATTCAGCCAGATTGGTCATTTCAACAACCACCTGCTCTGCTCCAGAAAGCATTTCGTTGGATCCTTCTCGGACAGCCTCTGTGTTTTCGTTGATTGACTTCATGGCCTCCAAAACCTGTCTGTTACCCTCGTTCTGCTCTTCCATGGCGTTTTTGACCACATTTTCCTGGGTCTGGACAGTCTGGGAAAGATTATAGATGATATCAAACTTCTGCTGGACATCAACGATACTACCTGTGATGCTTGAAAGAGAATTGGACAAATCCTTAAGGGAAGTCTTAATCATCTTTCCCTGCTTGTTGGACTGTTCAGCCAGTTTACGGATTTCATCAGCAACAACCGCAAATCCCTTACCTGCTTCACCTGCATGGGCTGATTCGATAGCGGCGTTCATAGCCAAAAGGTTGGTCTGGCTAGCAATAGTCTGGATAATATTGGAAGCCTCCATAAGTCCAGAGGACTGCTTAATAACCTCCTGGGAAATCGCCACAGCTTTTTTAACAGCGTTTCTACCTTCGTCTGAAGCATTGCCCAAGGATGTCACGGCTTCGGAGTTCTTTTCCAAAATACCAGTAACCGAATTGATATTGGCAACCATCTGGTCAACGGCGGCGGATGACTGATTGACACTTGCAGCCTGGGATTCAATACTGTCGTTCAATTCTCGGATGCGTCCCAGAATCTGGTTTACAGAAGCCTGAGACTCTTCAACTCCTGCGCTTTGGCTATCCATATCCTCATTGACTCTCTGAATATTTCCAGTGATATTTCCGATGGACTTTCCTGCAAGATTCATGTTGTCTTCCAAGGCAAGGGCTGTCTTTCTTGACTTTTCTGAAATTTCTTTCATATTGTAAAGAAGGTCGCCCATAGTTTCGCGGAACACATTCATTCCATTCATCAGGTCCCCAACTTCATTACGAATTTCAATTTCCATTGGCTCCATATCATAGTTTCTGTTCAAAAGTTCCTGGGTATAGACATTTACCTTGTCAATCGCTTTCTTCACGCTGTTGATAATATAGAAGATATTGAACACGGCGAAACATGCAAAAACAATGGCCAAAGGAATAATCTTTCCGCTTACAAACTTTGTTCCCATATCATAGCTTCCAGAAATGAAAGTTGGCGCGATACAACCACAGACAAGCCCCAGTATTACAAAGGCGACGACAATGGTAAGACGGACAATCATCTTCATAACATGGACACCTGTGATGCTTGGAAGCCATGAAATATTTTTCTCCAGATTGTTCATATATGTGACATAGAATGAAACGGCAATGGTAAAAGTGGTACCCATTTCAAGACAGAAAAAGAAACTGAAAGTATCCTGTCCATGGAAATTCTGAAGTTCCGCACCGTTCATCGAATGATTGCGAAGAAGAACGGCATAAATAACATAAACGACAGTCAGCATTACCACAGGGAGAATACAGAAAGTCTTTGCCATTTTTCCAGTCTTGATGATGGATTCCTTTGAACCGTCATACTTATTCAAAAAATTTCTGTAGTAGGTATAAAGAAACGTCGGCATACCAAGAATTGCCACAAAAAAATAGATGGCCGTCATAGGGGAATTAACAACCCTCACCATTTCCCTTGTAGAACCTGCCCCCATTATTGTCGCCAAGGGGACACTGAGCAATGCAGGCAAAGCGTAGGCCAAAATAAGAGGGACAAAAACACCTTTGTCGAATCTTCCGTGATTTTCTTGAACCTTAAGTTCGTTACTCATAAAACCTCCAATGTATTCAGGAAAAATCAAATTCCCCATCCAAAAGCAATC
>JAZUEV010000075.1:0-4758 GCA_045640345.1 Treponema sp. | reverse complement strand
ATAATTAGTAAGGTGAATGTCGGGTTTAATTTTCAAGCACAGGGCATTTCTAAAAATCAGAGACTCCAATAACAATAAATAATAGGGGCAATTTCGAGTTTTTCAAAAATGAATCACTCAATGAATTGCATCAGGTCTTGATCTTGAATTTTTATTTATTCCACATTTTTTCGGACAGGTTCATGTCCATATTTTTTGAGAATCAGTGTTTTGTCACGCGGATTCGATTTTGCTAACACAAAATCATATAATTTTTTTATAATTCAGCACTTTCATAAAAAGATGCCATCTTGCATAACTTTTTAAAGGGACATCGTTAGATAGCTCGAAGACCTGTGACATTTTTTATGCTTTATGTTACAAACTACTATTGAAATTTAAGCTCGACATTCACCCTAACAAAACCTGTGGCAGAACCTGAAGTCGTTTGATTTCTACAAACTCAATCGGCACGAATCACCCCCGAAACAAAAGCCAGATGTCACTGAAAAAGTGTAAAACCTGTCATCCTGAACTAGTTTCAGGAGCTCTAATTGTATAATATATCTATAATTAAAGAGATGCTGAAATAAATTCAGCATGACAAAATGGACTTTTTCAACAGCCTCCAAAAGCCACAGGGATGACCATTTGCGGCGGGGTTAAAATCATTCCCCACCAATCTTGAAAGCGTCGATGTATTGTTTCATTTTCTGGATGGAAGAATTGTTTTCGGCCACACAGTTGTTTACGTCATTGAGGATGGAGCTAAGGTTTTCGTTTGCCTCCGATGTTTTCAGAAGGGATGATGTAATAATGTCCGACGACTCAACGATGCTCTTTGTGTTTTCCAGAACATTATCCGTGTGCTGTCTTTGGGAGATGGCAAGATTTTTTATGGACTCTATGGACTTGACAACTTCCTGGGTTGCGGACAGAGTTTCATTGGCACCGACCCTTTGGTCTTCAACGGATTCAGCAATCTGCCTAACAACATCAGCAGTCTGGGTAACTCCCTCGCCAATAATTGCGAAAGAATTTTTTGCCTCCTGAACAGCCACCACACCGTTTTTGATTTTATCATCCATTTCCTGAATGTTCTCGCTAATGGTTTTGACATTTTTTGCAGTTGTGTTTGCAAGGGAACGAACCTCATCGGCAACCACGGCGAATCCCTTACCGAACTGTCCCGCATGGGCCGCCTCAATGGACGCATTCATGGCCAAAAGATTTATCTGGTTGGAAATCTTCTTGATTGTTGCCACAGCATTTTCAACTGCACCACTGGATTGGGCAATCAGGTTCATGGCATCCTCGGCGGAGTTGATTGAAGAAAGACCTTTGTCAGTGGTGGTCCTTAGGTTCTCGGAAATCTCGTCAGCCTTTTTTGCAGTCCTTGAAATGTCGGCAATATTGTTGGCCATATCTTTTATGGAAGAAGAAGCTCTGTCCATGGCGTTGCTTTGGTTAAGAATCTGCTGTTCAACCTGTTGCGCACTGTTTCTAAGACTGTCAATGTCGGTGTAAGTCATGTTGATAACTTCGCTGGTCTTTTTGTCTTCAGCATCAATCCTTTGGACAGAAATTTCCATCTGGCGGAGTGCGTCAAGGGATTTGGATGAAGATTCGTTCAGGATTTGGGCACTGGTGGTGACAGCGTTGGTCTCATCTTTCAATGAAACGATTGTGCTGGAAAGTTTATCCATCAAGGCATTCTGATTTCCCGTCAGTTCTCCAATGTCATCGTTCATGCTGATGTTGATTCGCTTGGACAAATCTCCAGACTGCTCCAGCTCCCCCACAATCTTTGTGATTCCCCTGAGTCTGTTTTTCATCTCCAGACACACAATCAACATAAGTCCCAAACATTCAACAAAATTCAAAGCCACACAACCAATGCCGTAATGAAGATACTCCCCCATCAGATCAGTGGAGGACGAAACATTGTCACCGTTCAAAATTCCATAGGCAGTGGACATGGCGTTGGTTCCCATGAAAAGCAAAGTGACGGCGGACACCAAAAGAATCTTGGATGAAACTGGCGAACCTTTTTTTCCATATACCTTCATTGAATGGATGTTCAGCATCTCACGGAATGGCAAAAAGATTAAATCAAAATAATAAATCTCGTAAAGCGAAATGATTAGACCAATGCACACAGCCTGCACAACGATGATTGCAAATCTTGATGGAGTAAATGGATACACCCCGTTCATAAAATCAATTACGGCAACGCTGGTCTGACCCAAAATAAAACCGATGGCGTTTTCAATAAAAACAATCACGCGGATTTTCCCATAGACTTTTCCAGCCATGAGCCTGTCTTTTTCGTCGGGGACTTTTCCGTTCTGGATTTTTCGAACCAAATCGTTCATGGGCAAAAGAGCTTTCACCATAAAAATCGCCATGATTCCAGCCAGAAGTGACACAATCAAAAGCGTGGAGGCGATTCCCACAAAATATTGGTCCAGGGTTCTATAAAGCAGTCCCAACTGAAGCCATCTCAACGTTAAAGCTCCAGCATAGCCACACAAAAAAGTGACGGGCACAAATTTTAAACAGATATTTGATTTTTCCATTCAGTCCTCCGATTTTTCTGTTTAATTGTATATGAAAATCGTTTTTTTTTACTATGGCACAAACAAAACTTTCACATCTTTTTCCATGATTTATCAAAAAAGTATTTTCAAAAGACGGCCAACGATTTTTTGGACTGTAACATTGCAACAAGTGGATTGTTTTTTATGCGAAAGGTCTCCAAATCAAGGGGGGCATAATTTTTACCGATAATCTAGCGAGGTGTTTTAAAGTGAAAAAATCTTCTATTATATTATCAATTTTTCTGGGACTTTCATTTTTTTTTCCACTGATTTCTTTTGCAGAAACATACGACACCAGCGGTGGACCTGTGGAATTTACATTTAAATATCAGGAGGGAGATTCCTACAGGATTCTTTCAACCGTCAACGAAGATGTGTACGTGAACATGAGACTGAACCATTCCGCAGAAATCATCAACAGGATTTCAACACAGGTTCTGTCCGTAAATCCAGACGGAAGCGCCACCCACCGTTCCAATTTTATGACCACTGAAAGTTCAAAATCAGCAGTTGGAACAGGCAATTTCAACTGGGGCGAAGAATATTTGAGCATCTTCGACAGATCCACAAAAGGCAAGTACACAATCGACGACCAATATTTTATGCCAACCGTCCGTGATGTCCCAATCTTCCCAGACCATGCAGTAAAACCAGGGGACACTTGGACAGCAGAAGGACACGAAGCCCACGACCTTAGATTGAATTTCGGAATCCAGACACCATACAAAGTCCCCTTCACCGCCACCTACACTTATCTTGGAACCGTTGCCAAAGAAAAAAAACAGGTCAGGCAGATGAGTTACGCCGCATCATCTTTGTCAAAAAAAGCAAACAACCAGTCCCTGAACAAAGGCAGCAACCTTCTCCATGTGTTCCGTGTAAAATATTCAATGTACATGGAAACTCCCCAGAGAAATTTCAAGATGATTGAAGACCCCTACGCCGATTATCCACAGGCAATGATGGGTTTCAGCGATGAATTGGTTTATTGGGATGCAGACAAAGGTGCAATCGATCATTACACAGAGACTTTCAGGATTTTGATTGAGACTGCCTACGGTCGCATGTATGAATTCCGTGGAACAGCCCATGCAGAAGTGTCTGATTTTGTAAGAACCGACACACCGGACATTATGAAATCAGTTCGGGACCAGATTGATGATTTGGGATTGGACAATGTGAATGTGGTCCGTGGCGAAAAGGGATTGACCATTTCAATTGAAAATATCCAGTTCAAGCCCGACAGCAATGTGTTGGTGGAAGGTGAAAAGACCAAGCTGGAACAGATTGCCAACATCCTTTCTTTGTTCCCAGAAAATGATTTGCTTGTAAGCGGTCACACAGCGGTTGCAAACAATGGTGTTGATTCCCAACAGCTTAGCGTAAGTCGCGCCCAAACTGTTGCCGATTATTTTGTGGGGCTTGGCATAAAAGACAGACACCAGATTTTTACCCAGGGCTTTGGAGATAAAGTCCCCATCGCTCCAAACACAACGGAAGAAGGTCGCGCCAAAAACCGTCGTGTCGAAATCACCATTATGGATAAATAAATTTGGAAGTCTCTAAAAATTGCAAATTTTGGAGATGCCCATTTTTCTGACCATTAATCACCATCCCCATGGATTTTTCTGTGGGGATTTTTTTATAAAATGCGACTATTATATAGAAGATAATTGAAAAAAAATTTGACGATTTGAAGATTTTATAATATCTTAAAAATCAGAGCAGAATATTTTATCGAGGGAGGAAAAAATGACAAAAGCAGAATTCCTAAAACGCTATGAAGAAGAAAAACTGCATTATCCTGAAAGAGAAATAACAGTGGACAAGGGAATCATAAATGGTGCCAAACAGTTCGGCTGCTCATTTATGTTTGGCAAGTACTATATTTTTGAAAGCGATGCCGACCACCCAGACGACAGAGGAAACATAACTCCAAAATATCTTGAACATGTGAACAAAAAAGGAAAAATCGAAAGAACCCCTCTTCCTCCAGACGTAGTGATAAGTAGTCCTTTTGAAACAGAAGAAGAAGCTTTTGAAGAATTCTACAAAGAAATAAAATATGAAATGCGTACGCCTGAAGAAATCGAAGCTGATCACCAGAAATGGCTAAACGAATATTGGGGTAATCCAGAGCGGTACAAAAAAATTGACGATGAGGAGGACAAATGACAAG
>JAZUEV010000074.1:0-1586 GCA_045640345.1 Treponema sp. | reverse complement strand
CCTCCAGTTCCGCCACAAATCCCTTGCCCTCGTCGCTGACCAAAAATTTGGAACGCACAAGCCGGGTTATGGAATCCGTGTCCACCACATAGACAACCTTAAGCTGACACTTGTAGATTTTTGCCATCATTATGCCATACATCACTGCATGTAGGGACGCCTTGGATCCATTGTAGGCCACCACAATATTTTTGAACAAAGACTTTATCATTTCTTACCGTGCCTGTTTTTTAAAGACTTAAGGACAAAAACGTTTTCACGCTCCCGTTCTTCCAATACACTTTCGATGTACTTCGCGGTCTCCTCGTTCTGCGGGATAACAACCTTGTCCAAGGCATTGACACGTCGCTGGGTCTTTTTAAGTTCCATTGAAAGTCTCCAGACGATTGTCCTTATGCTGGCCATTTCTGTAAGGAGAGTCAGAAGCTCAAAAAAGTCCCTCATCACCAAGTCCGTGTCAGGGGATGTCCCCAAGAATGATGAAAAAAGTTCCTGCTTGGGAGGCTTGACATACAAGGAATCAAAACTCATACCACCGTGGACTTCAACCTTTTCCTTGAGGTCGAATTTATAATCCACCGCATGGGCAATACGCTCCACTCTTTCACCGCCGACAGACATGAGCATCCTTTTCAAAGCAGGATAGGCATTGTCTATGCATCTGTCGATTTTCTGTTCCAAAAGCTCGACCTTGTTTATAAGCTTCATGGCTTCCCCGACCAAAAGTTCGCGCTTCTGTTCCAAAAGGTCATATCCGTCCTTGCTGAAACTAAGCTGCTCTTTCACAGCCAGGAGATTTGATTTTGTTGGTGCAATATTCAGTGAGTTCGCCATTCTCTATTCCGATTAACTGTTTTCAGGGAGATATTTGTCCAAAAGTTTTACGCTGATTCTCTGAAGCTCGGAACGTGGCAATATGGAAAGCATCTTCCACCCAAGATCCAGGGTCTCGTCAATAGAACGGTTTTCAAATTCACCTTGGTTAAAGAATTTGGACTCCAGTTCGTCACCGAATTTAAGGTAAAGCTTGTCCAAGTCGGAAACCTCTTCGTCTCCAATGATGGCGGCAAGATTTCTGATGGTCTTGACCTTTGAATATGAGGCAAAAAGCTGGCTGGAAACTTCCTTGTGGTCCTCTCGCGTCATGCCTTCACCGATTCCGTCTTTCATAAGTCGGCTCAATGACGGAAGACCTGACACAGGTGGATAAAATCCCTTCTGGCTCAAGTCCCTTCCAAGAACGATCTGCCCCTCGGTGATATATCCAGTCAAGTCTGGTATCGGGTGGCTTATGTCGTCGTTCGGCATTGTGAGGATCGGGATTTGGGTGATAGACCCCTTGCTTCCTTCAACCTTTCCTGCTCTTTCATAAAGTTCAGCCAGATTGGAGTATAGATATCCAGGATAACCTTTTCGTCCAGGAACTTCTCCACGGGTTGTGGATATTTCACGCAATGCTTCACAGTAGTTGGTCATATCTGTCATAACAACCAGAACGTGCATGTTACATTCAAAAGCAAGATACTCGGCGGCGGTCAATGCACATCTAGGGGTAATGATTCTTTCAATGGAAGGTGCATCTGCCA
>JAZUEV010000073.1:0-3412 GCA_045640345.1 Treponema sp. | reverse complement strand
ATAAGTTAGTAAAAAAATTTAAAAAGGTCAAATTTTTTTTATGGAAAACTAAAAATTTGTTGTGCCCCCCCCTGATAATTGTAAAATTGGGATATCTTTGCTTAAAAATCCCCAGCCCCAGGAAGTTGAAACATTTTAAGACCAATAACAAGGCTTTAATGGAAAAAATTTGTATATTGTGGTAAAATATTTAATGGCATCCTTTTTGGAGATTGCTTTGATATTCCTTGATCGGATGATTTGTTTGGGAGTGACAGTCCCTTTGTTTATGGAGAAATACAAATGATAGAAGTGAACCATGTCTCTCGAAAATTCGGAACTTTCCGAGCTGTGGATGACATAAGTTTTGATATACAGACTGGAGAAATCGTGGGACTTTTGGGACCAAATGGCGCAGGAAAAACCACAACCATGCGTATGATTTCTGGATTTCTTGAACCAAGCGAAGGAACAATCAAGATTGACGGCATGAATGTTGTCGATTATCCAGTGGAGACAAAGGCGAAAATTGGTTATATGCCTGAATCAGCTCCTCTTTATGGAGAAATGATTGTGGAAGACTATCTTCGTTATGTGGCAAAAATGTATGGCGCGGACCCAAAGGAAAAAATCCCCTTGTTGGCAGAGACTTGTGGACTAAAGGAAGTGATGCACAAAAATATTTCAGACCTGTCCAGAGGAAACAAACAGAGAGTTGGTCTTGCCCATGCTTTGATGGGGGATCCAGAGATTTTGATTTTGGATGAACCAACCAGTGGATTGGACCCCAACCAAGTAAGCGAAGTCCGTTCCCTTATAAAAAAGATTGGAGAAACAAGGACTGTTATTATATCCACCCACATTTTGAGCGAAGTCGAGATGCTTTGCAATCGTGTCATAATTATTTCCGGCGGACAAAAAGTTGCAGATTCATCCACCCTTGAACTTCAGGAGCATTATGGTCACAGTGGATTTGTTTTGATGAAAGTTGGAGGAGCCACTCAAGCCCAGCTTAAGGATAGACTTATGTCTGTACATGGAGTTGATTCCTGCACTATCACAGAGGACGACGATTTGTTGAATGTAAAAGTCGGTGTAAAAACGGAAGAAGAATTGCGACCGATTTTGGCTCAGACTGTTGTGGATTTTGGCTGGTCACTTTATGGTCTGGAAATGCAGAAAAACAGTCTGGAAAATGTGTTTAGATCTTTGACCACGGGAGGAGAGGAATAATGAGCGACAAAAAAAATGAAAATGAAACACCAGTGTTTTCCCCCGATTCAGCCAGTGAAGCTTTGAGAAAGGCGTTCCTGGAACTTTCAAATTCGGCGTGGGATATTGAAAAGGAAATTGGTGGAGTGTCTTCCGAAATCTTTGAAACATCCACAACCAATTTTGGAATTAACGATGATTCCCAAAATCAAAAGACGGAGACAGAAAATCAGGAAAGGGAAAGTCTTGGTGATATTGGAAAGACTGACAATTCTTCTGCAAAAACTGATTCAGATTTGAACAATATAATAGAAGAAAGTTTGCCAAAAGAAAAAAAAGATAGATTCGCCTTTGTCAAAAATTTTGGAGCAAAACTTAAGGATGGAGTTTCAAAAAAGCTGGAGGAAATAAAAGATTCTCAGGCTGAAAAAGTTGAATCCAAAAAAGAGTCCGACGAAAAAAAGATAGAAGAACAGAAACTTGCTGAAGAAAAGAAAATCGAGGCAGCAAAAAAAGCAGAAGAAAAGCGTCTTGAAAAAGCGAGACTTGCAGAAGAAAAACGTCTTGAAAAAGCAAAACTTGCAGAAGAAAAACGTTTGGAAAAAGAAAGGCTTGCAGAAGAAAAACGTCTTGAAGAAGAAAGACTTGCAGAGGAAAAACGTCTCGCCCAAGTCGCTGAACTTGAAAAAGTACAAGAGGTTGATGCTTCGGAAGAAAATCAATCATATAAGTCTGATGATGAATTGACGGACAATGATTTGGACGACCAGGCAGAAGAATTTGATGATGATTCGGAAGACTTTGATGAGGACCAGGATGACGACGATTATTCTTCCTACGACGACCCTGATGATTTTGATGATGATTATGATGAAGAAGAAAATCTGTCAACTGAAAATCAACCAGAAGAAAATCATGAAGAAAAAAATCTTGAACTTTCTCCTGAACTGGTGGTGGTCGAAAATCCAAAAAAAGAAATTCAAGCCAAAAAAGAAAAGAACGGACCAAATTATTTTGAAAGGATTTTTGAAGCGGAAGATAAATCTCAAAAAGAATCCACTGGTCTTTGGCGAACAATCATGCTTAGGGAACTTCAGTCATATTTTACAAGTCCCGTCGCCTATATTGTCACTGCCTTGTTCCTAGCATTTTCTGGAGTTTTATTTTTCTCCACATTCTTCCTTGCAAATCGCGCGGAGCTTAGAGGATTTTTCGAAAGTCTTCCAATGTTGTTCAGTTTCTTTATCCCGGCTTTGACCATGAGACTTTTTTCTGAGGAAAGAAAAAGCGGTTCATTGGAAACGTTGGTCACTCTGCCTGTGACAAGTCTGGACATCGTGCTTGGAAAATATTTTGCTTCATTGATTTCATCTTTGGTGATGCTTTTGCCAACAGTTTTTTATGTGATCGCCTGCAACATTTTTGGACATCCTGATGCTGGACCAATTTGGGGTGGATACATTGGAGCAGTTTTCCTTGCAGCATCTTTTTGTGCAATAGGATTGTTCAGTTCATCGATTACAAAAAATCAAATCCTGGCATTCTTTGTGGCTTTTGCAATCTGCATAAGTTTGACTTTTGTCAGTTCATTTGTGGTTTTGCTTCCACCATTCTTGTCCAATCTGTTTATGTTCATTTCCACCACAACTCATTTTGATTATATAAGCCGTGGAATTTTGGACAGCAGAGATTTGATTTACTTTGTCTCAATCACATTGTTCTTTGTGGTTTTGACAGTGAGATGCTTGAACAAATCAAGGAGGGGCTAAAAAATGTTTGAAAAAATAAAATTGTTTTTTAAGAAAATATCGGAAGGCTTTTTGAAATTTTTGAGAAACCCCGTCGGTATGTTTGCATTGTTCGTGATTGTTTTGGTTTTGATAAACCTTGTTGCGTCCAATGCATTTTTCAGGTGGGACATTACATCACCAAAATCATATTCGCTTTCACCATCCAGCCGTGAAATTGTTAAAACAGTTGACGAGCCTTTGAACATAAAAGTTTTTTTCTCGGACAATCTGAGCGCCCCATATTCAACCACATATCAATATTTAAAAGATATTTTGTCTGAATATAAATCTGCGGGCAACAAAAATTTTATCTATGAATTGTTCGACATGGACAAAGAGGAAAGTCAAAAACTCGCTTCGTCTTTTGGTATTCAACAGATGCAGATTCGTGAAGTCAAGTCGGATCGTAGCCATGTCGTTCTGTGAGCCAA